>CAYWDW010000021.1:0-2341 GCA_964457105.1 uncultured Heliobacteriaceae bacterium | reverse complement strand
TTGCCTGCGGCCCTGAGTCGGTCGCGGGCTTCGACTTCGTCACGCGCGACCACGATGCCGCCATCGGGCGTATACCAGGCCGGAATGCGATGGCCCCACCAGAGCTGACGCGAGATGCACCAGTCTTCGATGTTTTCGAGCCAGTTGTAATAAATCTTCGTGAAGTTTTCGGGCACAAAGATGGTGCGGCCCGCGCGCACTGCTTCCAGCGCAGGCGCAGCGAGCGGCTTCATGCTCACGAACCACTGTGTTGACAGCAGCGGTTCGACCACGACGCCGCTGCGCTGACAGTGGCCGACGTTGTGCGTGTAATCTTCAACTTTGACGAGCAAGCCGACGGCTTCAAGGTCAGCGACAACCGCCTTGCGCGCTTCAAAGCGATCAAGCCCGCGATACTTTTCAGGCGCGGCAGCGGTAATCTTTGCGTCCTTGCCGATGACCGAAATGAACGGCAGGTGGTGGCGTTTGCCCATCGCAAAATCGTTCGGGTCGTGCGCGGGCGTGACTTTGACAAAGCCGGTGCCGAAATCCTTTTCGACAACTTCATCCTGAATCAGCGGCAGTTCGCGGCCCACGAGCGGCAGCGCCACCATTCGGCCTGTGAGCGCGCGATAGCGTTCATCGTCAGGATTCATCGCCACCGCCGTATCACCGAGCATCGTTTCAGGCCGCGTGGTCGCTACCACCAGAAAATCGCCTGACGCTGTGTGCAGCAGCCCGGATTTGCGCTCGCCTTCGTTGGCGGCGGCATAAGCTTCCGTCAGGTTTGCGGCTTCGGGCAGACTGCCGTCGGCGTTTTTGAGCGGATAGGCAATGTGCCAGAGCCTGCTTTTGACCGGCTTCATTTCGACTTCAAGATCAGAGATGGCTGTTTGCAGGCCGGGCGACCAGTTGACCATGTATTCGCCGCGATAAATCAGCCCGTCGTCAAACAGGCGCACAAAGACTTCCTTCACCGCGTTCGACAGACCCTCGTCCATCGTGAAGCGTTCACGCGACCAGTCCACCGATTCGCCCAGGATGCGCATCTGGTTGAGAATCGCGCCGCCGTATTGTTCCTTCCATTGCCAGACGCGCTCCAGAAATTTTTCGCGGCCCAGGTCGCGGCGGCTGAGACCTTCCTGCGCGAGCCGTTTTTCGACCATCATCTGCGTGGCAATACCCGCGTGATCGGTGCCCGGCAGCCACAGTACGCGCGCGCCCAGCATGCGGTGCCAGCGCGCCATGACATCCTGAATCGTATGATTGAGCGCGTGGCCCATATGCAGCGACCCGGTCACGTTCGGCGGCGGAATAACCATCGTGAAGACCGGCGCGTTCTCATCCGTCTGCGTTTCGGGCGCAAAGAAATGATGGCTCTCCCAGAACGGATACCAGCGCCCTTCGACATCTTTGGGTTCGTAAGTTTTCGGAATATCCATAGGTGAAAAAAATAAAAAGGATTACTGATGGTCAGCCGTTAAGCGGCTAATCATCAGTAATCCGTGATGCTTCGTCAATATCGCACGATCAATCAGGGACTGAGCGCGACGCGACTCAGGGCTGCTTTTCAGCCAGTTGTTTGCGAATAATGACCTCAGCCATTTCCGGCACGACTTCCCAGGCGATCTGCTGAATCGCCTTTTCTGACAGGCGCGCGACCACGCGATTGACGATTTCATCAATCAGCGCGGGCGAGACGGTCGGCACAGAGTCAGCATTGAGTTCAGTTGCCGGAGCGACTATGCCGACGCCAGAATCCTGCTTCGCACTGCCCGCCGCAGAAACTTCGCCTGAACTGCCAAATGATTCCGGCACAGAGAAGACCTCCTCAACCGGCGCAGCTTCCTGCACCGCAAAAGTTTCAGGTGCGGCAATTGATAATTCTTCAAGCGGCTGACCAACGCCGTGATCCGGCGAAAATCCGGTGTGGTGTCCAGTCTCAGCCTCAGCCGTAAAAGAAGTCACCGGCAGTGACACAGCTTCACCTGGAATCAGATCCGGCGCAGTTTCGTGAAATGCCTTTGAAGCACTCGGCACAGCATCAGCCATTCCGGCCTGGTCAAAGAAAGACTGCCCGGCCTCAGCCTGTGGCGCTGTCAGTTCAGCCGCCCCCGCACAAACCGGCTCGGATTCTGTCAGGCCACTATCGGCAACTTCGGCCAGCACCGGCAGCGCGTCAGGTTCCGGCAACAAAGGCGGCGCCGCAAAGGCGGCGGTGAAGGGTTCTGGTGCAGCAACTTCCGCGCCTGGCTGAAGCGGCAGGGCGACAGACAGAATGTCCATCTCGCCCACCTGATTGAAAGCCCCGCTGATAACGACGCGGCGCGGCAGCGAAGCCAGCGGTTCATCATTCACCCCG
>CAYWDW010000020.1:0-17788 GCA_964457105.1 uncultured Heliobacteriaceae bacterium | reverse complement strand
AGGCGACACGCTCGGCGGCGTCTTTGAAGTCGTGGCAAAGGGCTGCGTCCCCGGTCTCGGTTCACACACAAGCTGGTCGGCGAAGCTGGACGGGCAACTGGCGCAGGCCGTGATGTCCATTCACGCGGTCAAGGCCGTCGAAATTGGCGAAGGCGTGATGAACGCGCTGAAGCCCGGTTCGCAAGTGCATGACGAAATCATTTACAATCCTGATGGACACAGCTTCAATCGCACTTCAAACCGCGCCGGCGGCACTGAAGGCGGCATGACGAACGGCGAAGAGTTGCGCGTGCGCGGCTACCTGAAACCGATTGCGACTTTGAAAAAACGGCTGCGCAGCGTTCATATTGAAACGAAGGAGCCGATGGAATCCGATTTTGAACGCTCGGACGTGACGGCAGTCCCGGCGGCAGGCGTGATTGGCGAAGCGATGGTGGCGATCACGCTGGCCCGCGTCATGCGCGAAAAGTTCGGCGGCGATTCGCTCAGAGAAATGCAGCGCAACTTTGCGGGCTACCAACAGCAGATCGCGGAATACTGAAAGGAATTTATGACGCTGAAGATCGTGAAATACGGTGACCCGGTGCTGGAACAGGAAGGCACGGCAGTCACCAATATTGACGGGCAGCTCGCCAGGTTTGTGGACGAGATGTTCGAGACGATGTACGAAGCCAAAGGCGTCGGGCTGGCCGCGCCGCAGGTGGCCTTGTCGAAAAAGCTGTTCGTGATGGATGTGAGCGGCGGGAAGGAATCAAAAGATCGCATCGTCGTCATCAACCCGCAGATCGTCGAAACCAGCGGCAGCGTCATCAGCGAGGAAGGCTGTCTGAGCTTTCCGGGAATTTATTTTGAAGTCGAACGCCCCGAAATCGTCACCGTCCAGGCGCTGGACATCAACGGCAAAGAGATTACGTTTGAAGTGTCAGGCTACGCGGCCCGCTGCGTGCTCCACGAAAACGATCACATCAACGGCCAGGTCTTCATCGAAAAGCTCAGCCCCTTCAAGCGCGACCTGATCAACCGCAAAATCAAAAAGAAGATCAAGCTGGGCGAGTGGGAATGATGAAGAGTCTGGCAGTCAGAAATGTCAGGGCGCAGGAAGATCGTAAAGCCTTCCTGCGCCCTTCGCGTCTTCGTCGCGCAATTTGAGCAGGCGCAGGTACGATCATGAAAAGGAAGTATCGCAACGAACCATACTGCCTGATCGTTGAAGGCAGCTACGCCACGATCAATGAAGCGCGGCATGCGCTGCTTGATCCGTTCATCGAAGAATGGACCGAGCGCACAGGGCGCTTTCGCGTGCATCAGATGGATTCGATTGCCGTCGTGCCCGGCGTGATGCTCGGTCATCTGGGCATTGAGCAGACAGGCGAAAACGAATTTATGATTACGAGCAATGACGCGCAGCATCCGCTGACTGAACGCAAGGCCGTCGCGCTCGCTGAAGCTTTGCGGCAGCAGGATATGTTCGAGAACATCAGGCCGGAACCATTGCTCGCAGACTGAGTCCACAATTATGAATCTGATTTTTATGGGTACGCCCGAATTCGCCGTGCCGTCGCTGAAAACATTGATCGCAGCGGGACACACGATCAGGGCTGTCTTCACGCAACCCGACAAGCCGGTCGGGCGCAAACAGCTCATCACGCCGCCGCCCGTCAAGGTTCTGGCGCAGCAGCACAACCTGACTGTGCTGCAACCAGTCAAACTCAAAACGCCGGAAGCGCGCGCTGAACTTGAGCCGCTGCTGAAGGAAGTTGACGCGGTGACGGTTGCGGCTTACGGTCGGATTCTGCCTGCGTGGATGCTCGCCGCGCCGCGACTCGGCTGCATCAATGTGCATTCCTCGCTGCTGCCGAAATATCGCGGAGCCGCGCCGATCAACTGGGCCATTGCACACGGTGAAACTGAAACCGGCGTGACGATTATGCAAATGGACGAAGGCCTGGACACCGGGCCGATGCTGCTGACGGGAAAGCTGACGATTGGCGACAATGAAACCGCGCCGGACCTGACCGCGCGACTCGCTGAACTCGGCGCTGCACTGCTCGTTGAAGCTCTGGCGAAACTCGAACGCGGCGAATTGAAACCCGTTTCGCAAAACAACGACGAAGCGACTTATGCGCCGATGCTCAAGCGCGAAGACGGACAGGTTGACTGGTCGCTCGCGGCACATGAAATTCGCAACCGGCTGCGCGGCTTCACGCCGTTTCCGGGCTGTTACACTTTTCTCGCAGGTCAGCGGCTCGAAATCATCAGCGCCATGGCTGAAGCGTCAGCCGCGAATGTCGCGCCGGGCACAGTCATTGACATTGGCAAAGGCAGTTTTGCCGTCGCCTGCGGCAATTCAACTCAGTTGCGAATTACTGAAGCGCAGCCCGCAGGCAAGCGTGTGATGTCAGCGCGCGATTTTCTGAACGGCGCAAAACTGACCGTCGGAGTGAAGCTCGGATGAAAGTTTCAGCAGCGCGACGCGCAGCGTTTGAGATTCTCCAGCGTGTCGCCGCCGAAGATGCTTATGCCGGGAACCTGCTGGCTTCAGCGCGTTATGACAATCTTTCGCGCGAAGATCACGCGCTTGCGCAGGAGCTTGTGCTGGGCGTGCTGCGGTGGCAGTTGCAGCTTGATTTTCTGATCGAACATTTTGCTCGTCGCAATCTCAGCCGTCTTGACGCAGCAGTGTTGATCGCGCTGCGGCTCGGACTTTATCAGCTTCATTTTCTCTCGCGCATCCCCGCGCACGCCGCCATCAACGAATCAGTCAACCAGGTCAAAGCCAATAAACTTCAGAGCGCCGCGCCGATGGTCAATGCCGTGCTGCGCGCGGCGCAACGCGCTGGTGATTCATCTTTTGCTGAACTGATTCAGACGATCAGTGATCCGCTGACAAAGTTAAGCGTTGAGACTTCGCATCCCGCGTGGCTGCTCAAACGATGGATCACCCGATTCGGCCAGGATGAAGCGCGCGCGCTGGCGCTTAGTCACAATTCAACTCCGCGCGCGTCGTTTCGCTTCAACCCGCAGCGCGCTTCAATTGAAAACACGCGGCAGTGGCTCGCTGAACACAACGTCACGATCAGCGAATCTGCGCTGACGCCTGGCGCTTTCGTAATTGAAGGCGGCAGTCTGTCGGCAAATGCGGAGCCAATGCGCAAAGGGTGGATCTATTTTCAGGATGAAGCTTCGCAACTCGTCGCGCATCTCGCGGCAGAAAGCAGGCAGGCTGCCTGCGCTCCCAGGCTGCTGGATGTCTGCGCCGCGCCGGGCAGTAAAACTACATTGATGGCGTCGCTGCTGCCTGAAGATGCTTTGATCGTCGGCGCTGATGTGCATCTGCATCGCCTGCGCACAATGAAGGAACTGGCGGAACATTACGGCAGCAGACCGCTCAGTCTGATTCAGCTTGATGCGACAGAGGCGCTGCCGTTTGCCGATCAGAGTTTTGACGCAGCGCTGCTCGATGCGCCGTGTTCGGGCCTCGGCACATTGCAGCGGCATCCTGAAATCAAATGGCGAGCGAGCGCAGAGAAAATCGGCGAACTGGCGGCATTGCAAAAACAACTGCTCACAAATACGGCGCAGACGCTGCGCGCGGGCGGGTTGCTGACTTACTCGGTCTGCTCGACTGAACCCGAAGAAGGCGAAGAAGTGATCGCCTGGTTTCGCCATCAGCATTCGGAATACCGCGATGTCACGCGCGAAAGGCTGACTGAACTCGGCCTCGATCCGGCGGGCCTGTTGACAGCCGCGAATGGCGCGCGTACCTTCACGCACCGGCATGGCTCTGAAAGTTTTTTTGTCTGTGTGCTGTGGAAACGAAGATGAAGAGATTTGAGATTGCAGATTTGAAATTTGAGATTTCCTGATGAACTTCACTCCCCGCAAAGGCCTCAACGTTCCGACCATCACTGTTGTTGATGACTCAGGCCGCGTCATCGAATCAGAGCAGCGGCGCGTCTTTCGCCATGTCATTCAACACGGCTTTGGCGCAGACGTGATCTTTGCCAACGGCACCACCGGCGAATGGAACCGCCTCGCCAACAGCGAGCGGCAGCGGCTGATGGCGATAGCCGTTGATGAAGTCAGAAACATCAACGCGCAACTCAGCGCACCGAACGACACGCCTGACATTCCGCATTCAGTTGAAGTCTGGGTTGGCGTCAATGGTTTGACGCAGCGCGAAGTGCTCGACAATCTGGATGCGGCGATTCAGCTTGGCGCGGATGCCGCTGTGATTGCGCCGCTGGCGATGACTGATCTTGCTGAAAGCGACCTTGTGCGCTTCTTTCACCGCGAGCTGACTGAGCGAATTGAAACAGCGCGGCAGCCGCTGCCGGTCTTTCTGTATGACAATGCCGACATCAACGCGCCGGGGCGCACGGCTCACCTGCGCACGCGCATCGTCAAAGACCTCAGCCGACTGCCCTGGATTTGCGGCCTCAAGGTTTCGGCTTCGCGGCAGGTGCTGGGCAATTACACAAAGGCCGCGCTGCATTTCAAACAGCCAGGCGAATTCGGCATTTACATCGGCAACGCGATGCTGATCTTCGACTGGTTTCGTCCGCAGCACGGATTCATCGGCAGGCTGCAGGCCGGATGGAACGAATGGCTGCTGAATCGCGCGCTGCCGATTGGCGTGGTGTCAGGGCCGGGCAATGTGCTGCCGTGTGAATGGCAGAAAGCGTGGCGCGTCTGCTGGGCGGGCGATGAAGAACTGATGAAGCAGTACCGCGACCTGTGCATCGGCTTTGAAGCGCGCACATTCTTTGGTCGCGCCGGAACGAGCCAGTACACCGGCAGGATGATCGCCTGCCTCAAGTACGCGCTCGAACTTGACGGCGTGATTTCAAGCAGCCTCGTCGCCAGTGGCACGCCCGCGCTCAGCGATGAAGACCGACTTCAGTTTCGCGAAGGCCCGCACAGCTACGCGGCCTGGCGGGATGAATGGCAGCGCTTCAATACCGGGCAATGGCGCACCTGTCGGCCAAATGAAAAGCCCTGAGACACGCGCCTCAGGGCTTTTCGTTTCAGGATCAATTTGAAAGCTTACTGCTGTCCGTTGCCGTTGAAACGCGAATTGAGGTAACGATCCACTGTGTCTGAAAGCTTCTGAACTGACGCTTCCATTCGTTCGATTCTTTCATCAGCGCGGGCCTGTCGTTCATCAGCGCGGGCCTGCCGTTCATCAGCGCGAACCTGTGCTTCAGCCAGGATCTGCTGCGCTTCGGCCAGTTTTTGCATCGCCTCGTCAACTTCGGCCCGCGCCTGAGCCAGTTGTTGCAGGATCTCGTCGGTTCTGGCTTGCGCTTCGGCCAGCCTCTTCAGGCTCTCATCGGTTCTGGTCTGTGCTTCGGTCAGCTTATCCAGTCTTTCGTCCGTGCGGAACTGAGCCTGTGCCAGCTTTTCAAGCACCTGGTCAGTTCTGTCCAGAGATTGCGACACCCTGCCCAGCGAAGCAGTCGTAATTTCCAGGGCGCGGTAATGATCAGAGGTCATTTCTTTCAGCAGCGCCATATCTGTGTTGATCCTTTCGAATCTGTCCTGTAGTTCTTCGTCTGTCATTAGTGATGCTGATCTCCTTTAATTCAATCTGCGCTGGCGCCGCCGGTCAGGCCGAGGCGGTTTGGATAAAGCGGAAATCGCGCCGTCAGTTCCTTCACTTTTTCACCGACGCTCTGGCGCACCGCTTCGTCTTCAGGCGCGGAGAGGACTTCGGCCATCAGTCCGGCGATGACTTTCATCTCGGCTTCCTTCATGCCGCGCGTGGTGACAGCCGGAGTGCCGATGCGAATGCCGCTGGCGACCATCGGTGAATTGGTATCAAAGGGAATCGTGTTCTTGTTGACTGTGATGTGCGCGGCGTCGAGCGCCTTTTCAGCCACCTTGCCGGTGAGGCCTTTGCTGAAGACATCAACCAGGAAAACGTGGTTGTCCGTGCCGCCTGAGACGATGCGAAAACCGCTCTCTTTGATGGCTTCGCACAGCGCCGCTGCGTTGCGCACGATCTGCTGCTGATAGGTTTTGAATTCGGGCTGCAAGGCTTCCTTAAAGGCGACGGCTTTGGCCGCGATGATGTGGACGAGCGGGCCGCCCTGAATGCCGGGGAAGACCGTGCGATCAACGTCTTTGGCGAACTGCTCCCGGCACATCACAAGGCCTGCGCGCGGGCCGCGCAGCGTTTTGTGCGTCGTCGTGGTGACGAAATCCATATGCGGCACCGGCGACGGATGCAGGCCTGTGGCGACGAGGCCGGCGATGTGCGCGATGTCGGCCATCACGAGCGCGCCGCCTTTGTGCGCGATGTCGGCAATGCGCTCAAAATCAATGACGCGCGAATAGGCCGACGCGCCGCACAGCACCAGTTTCGGTTTGTGTTCAGCGACGAGTTGTTCCATCGCGTCGTAATCCAGCGCCTCGTCGCCCGGTCTGACGCCGTACTGCACGATCTTGTAGCTCTTGCCGGAAAAGTTGAGCGGATGACCGTGCGTCAGATGGCCGCCGTGCGAGAGGTTGAAACCAAGCACCGTGTCGCCGTAACTCAGCGCCGACAAATACACGGCCATATTCGCCTGCGAGCCGGAATGCGGCTGCACGTTGACGTGTTCACAGCCGAAGAGTTGGCGCGCGCGCTCAATCGCCAGGCGTTCGACGACATCGGTGAATTCACAGCCGCCGTAATAACGTTTGCCCGGATAGCCTTCAGCGTATTTGTTCGTAAAGACCGAACCGGCGGCTTCAAGCACGGCTTCAGAGACGAAGTTTTCGGACGCGATCAGTTCGAGGCCTTCGTGTTGTCGGCGCGTTTCGTTCTGAATGGCGGCGGCGATTTCGGGATCAGCTTCGGCGAGCGGACGATAGTGACTGGTCATGATGATCACACCTTTGCGTTATGAGTGTTGCTGTTCGAGTCGGGAAATTTTTTCAAGGCGAACGGCGTGACGACCGCCCGCGAATTCAGTGGTCAGAAAGGCGCGCACGATTTCAGTGATAACTTCCGGCGCGGTCGTGCGGCCTCCGACGGCAACGATGTTGGCGTCATTGTGCTGCCGCGCCAGACGCGCCGTCTCTTCGTTCCAGGCCAGCGCGCAGCGGATGCCGTTGATTTTGTT
Source organism: uncultured Heliobacteriaceae bacterium (assembly GCA_964457105.1). Lineage (GTDB taxonomy): Bacteria > Acidobacteriota > Blastocatellia > RBC074 > RBC074 > DASRDU01. The sequence goes on along the minus strand of CAYWDW010000020.1, from coordinate 10,679 downwards.
GGCGGCGATCATAATGCCGATGCCGCTGCCACAGACCAGGATGCCGCGCTCGGCCTCGCCGCGATTAATCGCGGCAGCGACGCGCTCGGCGTAGTCAGGATAATCAACCGAATCTTCGGAGTATGTGCCGAGGTCGTCAAACGCAATGCCCATCCCGGCAAGCGTCTGCTGAATGGCCTGCCTGGCCCGAAATCCGGCGTGATCGCTGGCGATGGCGACTTTCATTGCTGGTTCCTCAGTGAAATGTGCGGGGCGCGCTGGCCGCTGGCATACTAACTTACGGCTCAAAAAAGTGACAACCCGGCGGCCTGTGAATTTGAGATTGCAGATTGCAGATTGCAGATTGAAAGGCGCGTCCGGTACATTCATCCGACTTTACCAGGGGAACGATCACTGATTCATGTCACAGCGGGATTCATTAAATTTCAAATCCGTTATTTCAAGCCCGCGGCTGCTCGTCGCGCTGGTCTTTGCGCTGATGCTGCTGGTGTCGTGGCGGCGCTGGACCGCGCCGATTGCCGACAGCGGGCGCGAGATGGATCTGCCGCTGCGACTGCTCAGCGGTGAGCTGCTGTACCGCGATGTGCATCACATCTATCCGCCGTTGGCGCCTTACTTCAACGCCCTGCTCTACCGGCTGTTCGGCGCGTATCTCGACACGCTGCTGATCGGCGGCGCGATCTGTTCGGGCCTGATTGTTTATTTGTGCTGGCGGATGGCGCGGCGTGTGCTGCCCGCGACTGAAGCGGCGCTGGCGGCCATCGCCGTGACGGTGCTGTGTGTTTTCAAACCGGCGGGCAATCTGATTTCGCCGTATTCGTATGCGGCTTTGTACAGCACCGTGTGTGCGCTCGGCGTGGTGCTGGCGATGCTCAGATTCAGCGAACGCGCGCGGTGGCGTGAACTGATTGTGGCAGGACTGCTGACCGGGCTGGCAGCGGTGACGAAACAGGAATTTGCGCTGGCCGCCGCGGTGACGATTATCGCGGCGCTGCTGGTGGCGCCTGACCGGAAGTTCAAAAATCTGATCGGGCGCGTGATGGTGGCGGTGCTGGCGGGCGCGCTGGTGGCGCTGCCGGTTTATGGCTGGCTGTGGTGGCGCGTGGGCTGGCAGACGCTGATCGTTGACAGCCACCTGCTTTACACGCACCTGCCGGCTTCGCTGGTTTATTACAACCGTCAGCGCACCGGGATGGATCATCCGTTGTCATCGCTGCTGCAAATGACCGGCGGGCTGATGGTGAGCCTGGCCGTGGCGAGCGGCCTGATTCTGCTCAGCGCGCTCAGCCTGCTGCGGTCACGGCGGCGTGCGGCGTCAATTCAGCCCGGCACCGATTTACGATTTCTGGCGCTGCGCAGCGGGCTGGCGCTGCTGCTGGCGATGGTCGCCGTCTTTGCGGTCCGCGCATTTTCACAGGGGCGCTGGGACGGCAGCCCGTTGCGCGCGCTGCCGGTGGCGCTGGCCGGGTTGATCGTGGTCGAGTGGCGGCGGCAGCGGCGTGATCGCCTGCTGCCGGTGGCGACCGCCGACCGCGCGTTATTCATCATCGCGGTTTACAGCCTGGCCGTGCTGGCGCGGGTGGCGTTGCGCGTGCCGAGCGGCGGCGCGTTCGGCGGATTCTTTCTGCCGACTTCGCTGGTGCTGATCGTGTATCTGACGGTGCGCACGCTGCCGCGAGCCTGCGAGGACTGGACGCGCAATCAGAAACTCGCCGCGCGCGTGCGTGCGACCGGACACGCGATGCTGAGCCTGTTGCTGGTGGTCACGATGACGGTCTTTGCGGTGCGTTATCGTCGCACTTTCAACTTTCGGCTGACTGCGCCACGCGGCACGCTTTACCTGCCTGCTTCGTCCGGCCCGGCGATCAGCGAAGCCATCAGTTTCATCGAGCAGCACACCGCGCCAGGCGCAGCCATTGTCATTGTGCCTGAAGGCAGCGACCTGGCTTTTCTGTCCGGGCGGCGCATGCCGCTGCGGCATCAGATTCTGATTCCAGGGTTGATGACCGCAGCAGAAGAACGCGCAGCCATAACCCGATTGCAGCAGGTCGGAGTGCGTTATGTTTTTATCGTCAATCGCCCGATGCGCGAATTCGGCGCGGAAGCCTTCGGACGCGACTTTTACCAGACGCTCGGCGCGTGGATCGCTGAACATTACCACCTCGTCAAAGTCTGCGGTGCGCCAGGCGCAGCTTCACCCGCACCGCTCCAGCCAGGTCATCCTCAGTTCTTCATCAACATTTTCGAGCGCAACGATTGAAGCCAGTCATCTGAACCGGAAGAGATCTGACGGAACAGACGGAATGAACGGAACAGACGGAACACAGCGAGTGAAAACCCCTGTGCCTTTCCGTGCGGTTTCGTTATTTCCGTTTGTTCCGTCATCTCTCTTCTTCTTAACTTAACGCCATTGACCTGAAGGAAATTCTGGTTCAGGCATTTCTTTTCAGGGATTGTGTCGCGCAAGGCTGGTCTTTTGCGGCTTTAATAATTTATGCTGGCCGCGTCGTGGATTCAGAAACAAGCCCTTCCTCGCACATTGTCGTGACTGCTGACTGAGCCTGACCAACGATCAAATATGCTCAGAACATTACTGGCACATCCGCTGACCAGAGGCGCTGATCTCAGCAATCCGCGTTCAGTCTTTCTGTGTCGGCGCATCATTGAAGAAAAACCGCTGCTGCGCCGGATTTATGAAGAATGGTATGCGGCGCTGACCGAAGCAGTGCCCGGCGGCGGCGGGCCGGTGCTGGAAGTCGGCAGCGGCGCGGGTTTTCTGCACGAATTCATGCCTGAGCTGATTACTTCAGACATCTTTCCGGGTCCGGGCGTGCGGCTGGCGCTGGACGGGCAGCGGCTGCCGTTTACTGAAGCCGCGCTGCGCGGTGTGGTCATGACCGATGTGCTGCATCACCTGCCGCACCCGCGCAGCTTTCTGGCTGAAGCGGCGCGCTGCGTCAGGCCCGGCGGCGTGCTGGCGATGATTGAACCCTGGGTGTCCGGCTGGTCGCGGCTGGTTTATCGCCACCTGCAGCACGAACCTTTTCAGCCGGCCACGCTCGACTGGGAATTTCCGCTGAGCGGCCCGCAGGCAGGGGCGAATATCGCGCTGCCCTGGCTCATCTTTGCGCGCGACCGGCAGCGGTTCGAGCGCGAATTCCCGGAATGGCGGATTCAGACGATCAGGCCGATGATGCCGTTTCGGTATCTGATCTGTGGCGGCATGGCGCGGCGCAGCCTGCTGCCGGGTTTTGCGTTTGAACTGGTGCAGCGACTGGAAAAAAAGCTCGAACCGCGCATGCAGCACTGGGCCATGTTTGCGCAGATTGTGCTCGTCAGAAACTTCATTACCGACAAAGACCTCGCCACCGACAAGCCGCCGCACAGAGTCGGCAGAGCCACTCCGGCGCGCGTCTGAAGCTCGCATTTGACATTCCCGCCAGGGCCAGGCACGATGACGACATGCACCCCTTGCATAGCTGTCATGTCTCGCTGACGACGCGCCACACGGCGTTGTCAGGCTTCATCTGGAGAACCTATGCAACAGTTTGTGAAATTCACTTTGCCGATCCTGCTGCTGACCCTGACGCTCGCAGCCCTGGCGCAGCAGCCTTTCCGGCTGGCTGATCGTGAGGTCAAACCGCTGCTGGACCGGCTCGCCGACCGCACCGATCACTTCCGCGAGGCGCTCAACAAGGGCTTGAAAAAATCCCGCATCAATTACGGCAGCGGTGAAGAGAGCCTGCCGCAGTATGTCGAAGACCTGCGGGTATCGGCCCGGCGCCTGAAGGATCGGTTTGACGGCAAGCGCTCGGTCGCCGCCGATGTCGAAGAAGTGTTGCGCCGGGCGGTTTACATTGATCGTTTTATGCACCGGCATCCGGTCGTCACGGGCGCCGACCGCGAATGGACTGAAGTGCGGCAGCCGCTTGACACCCTGGGGCGCGCCTGGAATGTGCGCTGGGACGAGGACGGCCCCGAAAATCGCCCGGCTCGCCTCAACGATCAGGAAGTCGTCAACCTGGTCGAAACCATCAAACGCCACCTCGCGCAGTTGCGCGATGACGCTGACAAATCGCTGAAAGGCAATCGCAGCATTGACACTCAGACGCGCAAAAACATCAACGACACGCTCGGTGATCTGGCGAAATCAGCCGACCGGCTGCGCTCGCGCGTCTCGGATGCAAAGGAAGCGCCGCGCCAGGTTGATGAACTGCTGCGCCTGGGCGCGACGATTGACCGCTTCATTGATGAACGCCGCATCAGCGGGCGCGTGCAAAGCGACTGGTCCGTGATCCGCGCTTACCTGACGCAACTGGCCCGGACTTACAACGTCCGCTGGTAACACCGAAGATGCAGCCAGGATTCACACCAGAGTGAACGGCAATGATTGCCTGCTCTGACGAGGTGAATCCTGAAGCTGAACGCTCAACCGACAGGAGGACACTTATGCAACTTGGGATGATCGGGCTGGGCCGCATGGGCGGCAATATGGTACGCCGCCTGATGAAACACGGGCACGATTGCGTCGCCTTTGATCTCAACGCCGAGAACGTCAGGCAGCTTGCGGCAGAAGGCGCGACCGGAGCCGCTTCGCTGGATGATTTTGTCAATAAGCTGAAGCCGCCGCGCGCGGCGTGGGTCATGGTGCCGGCGGGCGCGCCGACTGAAAACACGGTGCTGGCGCTGGCTGAAAGAATGGCCGCAGGCGACATCATCATTGACGGCGGCAATTCGTATTACAAGGACGACGTGCGCCGCGCCGGGCAGCTTCAGCAGCGCGGCATTCATTACGTTGATGTTGGCACGAGCGGCGGCATCTGGGGCGTTGAGCGCGGGTACTGCCTGATGATCGGCGGCTCGGATGAAGCGATGAAACATCTGAGTCCGATCTTCAGCACGCTCGCGCCCGGACGCGGCGAGATTGCGCGCACGCCGGGACGCGAAACGACGGGCGGCACGGCTGAAGAAGGCTACCTGCACTGCGGCCCGCCGGGCGCCGGTCATTTCGTCAAGATGATTCACAACGGTATCGAATACGGGCTGATGCAGGCTTACGCCGAAGGCTTCGACATTCTGCGGAATGCGAATGCAAAGGAGCTGCCCGCCGGGATGCGTTACGATCTCAACGTGGCGGACATTGCCGAAGTCTGGCGGCGCGGCAGCGTGGTCGGATCGTGGCTGCTCGATCTGACGGCGATGGCGCTGCTTGAAAACCCGACGCTTTCAAATTACACCGGCTTCGTTCAGGATTCGGGCGAAGGCCGGTGGACGATTTACGCCGCGATTGAGGAGGCCGTGCCGGTGGATGTGCTGGCGACTTCGCTGTTCGCGCGGTTTCGTTCGCGGCAGGACAACACCTTTGCTGAAAAGGTTCTTTCCGCGATGCGCAACAAATTCGGCGGCCACGTCGAACGCCCGGCAGGCGGCTGATGAAACCGGGCAGGATTGCACCGGCATCATCCGGTTTCAAAAAAATCGCCGCCGCAATGTGCAGGGCCTGACAACGAACAGGTGAACCCATGACTGACATCAACGAGACGAATCAGCCCGGCGAGGTCGCCGATCCATGCGTGATGGTGATCTTTGGCGCTTCGGGCGATCTGACGCGGCGCAAACTGCTGCCCGCGCTTTACAACCTGGCCAAGGGCAATCTGCTGTCGCGCGAATTTGCGGTGATCGGCGTGGCGCTCGATCAGTTGACGACCGATGAGTTCCGGCAGCAGGTCAGCGCTCATTTTCACGAATACGCGACGGGCGAAGTGGATCCGGCGCTGCTCGAATGGCTGGTGAACCGGATTCATTACCTCAGCGGCGAGTTCGGCGTGGCGGCGACGTTCACGCGCCTCGGCGAACTGCTCTCAGAAGTGAACAAGGATCACGACACGCGCGGGAACCATCTTTATTACCTGGCCGTGCCGCCGCGTTTCTTTTCAGTCATCGTCGCGCAACTCGCCGCCGCCGGGCTGACCCGCGAAGAGAGTGGTCAGTGGCGGCGCGTGATTATTGAAAAACCTTTCGGGCGCGATCTGGAATCGGCGCGCGCGCTCAATCACGAACTGGCGCAGGCGCTCACCGAACGGCAGATTTACCGGATTGATCATTACCTCGGCAAGGAGACGGTGCAGAACATTCTGGCCTTTCGTTTCAGCAACGGCATCTTCGAGCCGGTCTGGAATCGCAACTACGTTGACCACGTGCAGATCACCGTTGCTGAAAGCATCGGGGTCGAACAGCGCGGCGGTTATTACGAAGAGGCCGGTGCCCTGCGCGACATGGTGCCGAATCACATTTTTCAGTTGATTTCGCTGACCGCGATGGAGCCGCCGATTTCATTCCATGCCGACGATGTGCGCGATGAAATGGCCAAAGTGCTGCACGCCATCAACCCGTTCGATCCTGAAGAAGTGCTGACCGATGCCGTGCGCGGGCAGTACGGGCCGGGTCGGGTTGATAACGAAAATGTGCCCGGTTATCGCAGCGAAGCGAAAGTTTCACCGACCTCATCAACTGAAACCTTCGTCGCGCTCAAGCTGCTGATTGACAACTGGCGCTGGGCCGACGTGCCGTTTTACCTGCGCACCGGCAAGCGCCTGCCGAAGCGTCTGACTGAAATTGCGATTCAGTTCAAGCAGGCACCGTTTGTACTCTTCCGCGACACGCCGGTCGAACGGCTGCGGACCAACCGGCTGGTCATGCACATTCAGCCTGACGAAGGCATCTCGCTGCGGTTCGGTGCCAAAATCCCCGGCCCCATCGTCAACCTCGGCGCGGTCAAGATGAGTTTCAATTACAAGGATTATTTCGGCAGCACGCCGAGCACCGGCTACGAACGCCTGATTTACGATTGCATGAACGGCGACGCGACCCTGTTTCAGCGTTCGGACATGGTCGAAGCCGGATGGTGCGCCGTGGACCCGGTTCTTGACGTGTGGAAGGCCCTGCCGCCGCGCAGCTTTCCGAACTATCCGGCAGGCGCCTGGGGGCCGAAGGAAGCCGATGACCTGCTTGAAAAGGACGGGCGCAAATGGCGTGTGATTAATGAATAGCCGACGGGAGTACGTGTGATGAAACGGACTGCGGGACTCAATGAAGTGACTGACATCAGTTCCATTACTCACCCAGCCAACGGTGCAGGAACGATTCCTCCGCTCGAACCGGGCGACCGCCTGACGCGACACGAATTCGAACTGCGTTATGAAGCCATGCCTGAGCTGAAGAAAGCAGAACTGATCGAAGGAGTCGTCTATATGGGTTCACCTGTTCAGTACAAACACGGAAGACATCACAGTCAGATGATGACCTGGCTGGGCGTGTATGCCGCCACCACTACAGGCACTGAAGTTTCTGATAACACGACGACCCGGCTGGACGAAGACAACGAACCGCAGCCGGATGGATGTCTGCGCATTCTGGAAGACTATGGCGGGCAATCTTACGTTGACGAAGACGGCTATCTGAGTGGCGCGCCGGAACTGATTGCGGAAATCGCTTCGAGCAGCGCCGCCTATGACCTGCACGACAAACTGAATGTTTACCGTCGGCACGGGGTACGGGAATACATTGTCTGGCGCGTCCGCGATCAGCAGCTTGACTGGTTTCAGCTTCACGAAGGCCATTACCTCAGACAAACTCCCGATGCCAGGGGCATCCTGCTCAGCCGCGTGTTTCCGGGTCTGCGGCTCGATGTCAGTGCGCTGCTGGCCGGTGAACTGGCCGGGGTGCTGACTGAATTGCAGCGCGGGCTGAAATCAGCCGCGCACAAAACCTTCGTCAGACAACTGGCCGCGCAGAAACGAAAGCATCAACCACAACGCCCGGTCAGAAAGACGCGAGGCAGAAAAACACGATGAGCGACGAGCCGAAAAAAACGAAGCTGCGCAGTACAAAATGGTTCGGCCCGCACGACAAGAGCGGGTTCATCCATCGAAGCTGGATGAAAAACCAGGGTCATCCCGATCATCTGTTCGATGGCCGCCCGGTGATTGGCATCTGCAATACGTGGTCGGAACTGACGCCGTGCAACGGGCACTTCCGCGAACTGGCCGAACACGTCAAACGCGGCGTCTATGAAGCGGGCGGCTTTCCGCTGGAGTTCCCGGTGATGTCGCTCGGCGAGCCGCTGCTGAGACCGACGGCGATGCTCTTTCGCAACCTGGCGAGCATGGAGGTTGAGGAATCAATTCGCGCCAATCCGATTGACGGCGTCGTGCTGCTGGTCGGCTGCGACAAGACGACTCCGGCGCTGATGATGGGCGCGGCAAGCTGCGACCTGCCGACTCTGGTGGTTTCGGGCGGGCCGATGCTCAACGGCAAATTTCGCGGGCAGGACATCGGGTCAGGCACGAACGTCTGGCGCTTCAGCGAAGACGTGCGTTCGGGCGCCATGCCGCTGTGTGATTTTCAGGAAGCTGAAGCGTGCATGTCGCGTTCGACCGGGCATTGCATGACGATGGGGACGGCTTCGACGATGGCGAGTATGGTTGAAGCGCTGGGGATGGGTTTGCCGCAGAATGCCGCGATTCCGGCGGTTGATGCGCGTCGCCCGGCGCTGGCGCATCTGGCCGGGCGGCGCATCGTCGAACTGGTTCACGCGGACGTGCCGATGTCGCGGATTCTGACGCGCGCGGCTTTTGAAAATGCGATTCGCGTGCTCGGCGCTATCGGCGGTTCGACCAACGCGGTCATTCACCTGCTCGCCCTTGCCGGGCGCGTCGGCGTTGAACTGACGCTGGACGATTTCGACCGCCTGGGCCGCGATGTGCCGTGTCTGGTCAACCTGATGCCTTCGGGCAAATATCTGATGGAAGATTTTTATTACGCGGGCGGGGTTCCGGCAGTGGTTCGTGAACTCGGCGACCTCATTCACCGCGACGCGCTGACGGTGAACGGCAAAACGATTTGGGAAAACAATGCTGACGCGCCGTGCTGGAATCGTGATGTCATCAGGCCGCGCACGGCGCCGCTTTCGCAGGGCGGCCTCGCCGTGTTGCGCGGCAATCTGTGTCCGAACGGCGCGGTCATCAAGCCTTCAGCCGCGACGCCCGACTTAATGCAGCATCGCGGACGCGCCGTCGTTTTTGAAAACATCGAAGACCTGCACGCGCGCATTGACGATCCTGGGCTGGAGATTGATGAAACCTGCGTGATGGTGCTGAAAAACTGCGGGCCGAAAGGTTATCCAGGCATGGCCGAAGTCGGCAATATGCCGCTGCCGCCGAAGCTGCTGCACCGGGGCATCACCGATCTGGTCAGGATTTCGGATGCGCGGATGAGCGGCACGGCTTACGGCACGGTGGTGCTGCACGTCGCGCCCGAAGCCGCCGCCGGCGGGCCGCTCGCGCTGGTCGAAACCGGCGATTACATCGAACTGGATGTCGCGGCGCGGCGGCTGAATCTGGAAGTTTCAGATGAAGAACTTGCGCGACGGCGCGCGCGCTGGCAGGCCCCGGCGATGATTTATGACCGGGGCTACACCAGGCTTTACATCGAGCATGTGCTGCAGGCTGATCGCGGGGCAGACTTCGACTTTCTGACCGGACACAGCGGCGCTGAGGTCGGGCGCGACTCACACTGAAAGACGCGGCCACAGCCTGCCCGAATTCTGAACGAGTTGTTTTTCAGTTGCTCACGTGCAGCCCGCAGCGAATGCAGCGGGAATGTTGCACGTGGTCGTAAAGGCGAATCAGCGCAAAGGCAAGCAGGCCGGTCAGTAATCCGGCGACGCTGCTGATCAGCACAATAGGGATAAGGTTATCATCGCCCCGTGTCGTCAGTTCGTAAATGAAAGTCACGAACTGGGCGGTCAGACCGACGACGGTGGCGGTGAGAACGGTTTCGATGATGTTTTCACCATCCTGGCTGGAGCCTGTTAACGGGGCCAATGGCGTCCTGCTGCGAGGTGAGGGTTCAGCCTGATTCCTGTGAATCCCGGCTGCGCACCAGGTACAAACCTGCATAAACTGTCTCCTTGAATCTGGTTGATAAAGAACGGTCGCTGCCTGTGAGGTGGCACCCTGAACATAAGCGCAAGACCGCGCCTTTTCCAGGCTGACGGTGAATTTTCTTCCCGAAAGCGGGTGATTGACCGCTGCTCGTATCCGGCTTATCCTGCCTCGGCGCGCTGATAAAAATCGCAAGTGAACGGCTGACCGAATGGAAACTTCTGCGGACGTAACCCAACTCCTGCTGGCCTGGAGCAGTGGCAGGCGCGAAGCCCTCGATCAGCTCCTGCCGCTGGTTTATCACGAACTCAGAAAGATTGCCGGGCGTCACCTCAAACGTGAGCGCTCCGGCCATACCCTGCAAACGACGGCGCTGGTTCACGAGGCCTATCTGAAACTGATCGATCAGCGACAGGTGCAATGGCAGAACCGCGCGCATTTTTTCGGGATTGCGGCGCAGGCGATGCGGCGCATTCTGGTGGATCACGCGCGCAGCCGGCAGACCGGCAAACGCGGCGGGTTGCGGCTCACGCTGGATGAAAACCTGGAGGTTTCAGACGAGCGCGCGGCGGACCTGCTGGCGCTCGATGATGCCCTGAATGCGCTCGCGGCGCTTGATCCGCAAAAAAGCCGCATCGTCGAACTGCGCTATTTCGGCGGGCTTTCGATTGAAGAAACCGCCGAAGTCCTGGGCATCGGCACCGCCACCGTCACCCGTCAGTGGCGCCTGGCGCG
>CAYWDW010000019.1:0-17906 GCA_964457105.1 uncultured Heliobacteriaceae bacterium | reverse complement strand
GCCCGGCCACCGTCAGGCCGGTCACGTCCGTCTTGGCGCTCGCCGTCCACCCCGCCGCGCCCTGCACCAGAGTTGCCTCGCCGCCGGCCACCCCCTTGGCCAGATCCGCCCACTCGAACGGCAGCCGGGCCGCCGTGGGAAGCCCTGGGGCCGATGCCGATTACCAACGGCAGTACGGGTTCGACCAGTCGGCCTGTGTCGGGGCGCGTTTCCGCGATTGCGCTTGATCCGGGTTACAACGGCGCTTCAAATCAGACGGTCTATGTCGGCGCGGCGCACGGCGGCGTGTGGCGCTCAGGTGACAACGGCGCGACGTGGACGCCGATCACTGATGACCAGGCTTCGCTTGCCATCGGTTCGATTGCGATTGATCCGTTCAATGCCAGCACGATCTATGTCGGCACGGGCGAAGGCAACGGCGCGGCTGACAGCTATTACGGCGCGGGGCTGCTCAAATCAACCAACGGCGGCGCAAGCTGGACGCAGATTACCGGGCCGATTTCGGCTACCGGGCCATCGCAACCGGCATTTCTCAATGCCTGCATCGTGCGCATTGCCATTGACCGCAACAATACTTCCACGATTTTCATGGCAACCAGGGCCGGAGCCACGCACGGCCCGGCGGGCGGCGCAGGCGGCGCTGCCGTACCGCTCGGTCAGCGCGGCATCTGGAAGTCAACCGACAGCGGCGCGACCTGGAAGAACGCCGATCCGAACGGCGCGAACGGCGCCCACAGCGGCACCGATGTCGTCATTGATCCGAAAAATTCCAGCCGTGTGTTCGCGGCTCTTCTGAGCCAGGGCATTTATCGTTCGGTTGGCGGCGGTGAACCCGGAACGTGGGAAAAGCTGGCGACGCCGGTCAGCAGCGGGCTGCCTGACAGCGGTTTCAGCCGCATCGCGCTGGCCGTCGGGCCGCCGCTTGCGCCTTCGACCAATGCGACTTTCTTTGCCGCCTTTGCCAACAGCGGCGGCACCGGCCTGGTCGGCATTTACCGTTCGACCGACAACGGCGCGACCTGGACGAAGCTCAGCAATCCGCCGAACGCGCGGCAGACTTTTTATAACCTGGTGCTGGCCGTTGACCCGCAGGATGCCAACACGCTCTGGTTTGGCGAGGTTTCGTTTTACCGCACCACCGACGGCGGCGCGAACTGGACCACGCAACTCAACGGCAATGGCAACGGCAACGGCGGGCTGCACGTGGATCATCACGCCATCGTCATCAATCCGAACAATCGCAATCAGATTTTTGTCGGCAATGACGGCGGCATCTTTCGCTCCGAGGCCGCGACTGACGCCACTGTCGGCTGGACGAATCTGAATCAGACGCTCAACATCACGCAGTTTCAGGCCATCGCGCTGCATCCGACGGACAACAATTTTCTGATCGGCGGCACGCAGGACAACGGCACGAATCGCTTCACGGGCAACACGGCCTGGACGCGCGTGCAGGGCGGCGACGGCGGCTTCACGCTGATTGACCAGTCGAATCCGTCCATCGTCTATCACACTTTTTACAATCAGAACAATTCGAGCGGCTCGGCTGATTTCGGGCCTGAGGTTTCATTCAACGGCGGCAGCCAGGGCACCTGGGTTGATCGCGGCTGTCGCGGCTGCTCGTCCACCGTCGGCAAAATGAATCCGAGCGACCGGATGGGTTTTTATTCGCCGATGGCGCTGCATCCGGGCTTCACCGCGCCGCCGAACGGCAATGTCATTTATTTCGGCACGCATCGCATTTATCGCTCGGCCAACAATGGTCAGACGTGGACGGGCCTGGGGCCGAGTGCCGACAACTTCGGTCAGGACCTGTCCAAAGGCAGCGGTCGCCTGTCGGCCATTGCCACCTTTGCGCAGCTCGACACGACGGCCAACCCGCCCGGTGAAATCGTCTGGGCCGGCACGAGCGACGGCAACGTGCAGGTGACGATCAATGCCGGGACGCTGTCCGGCGCGCTTTTTACCAATGTCACCAAAGCGCCGCTGCCCAATCGTTACGTTTCTGACATTGCCACTGACCCGACCGATCCGAAAAAAGCCTGGGTGGTCTATTCGGGATTCAATGCCAACACGGTCAGCACGCCGGGCCACGTCTTTCTGACCACCGATCAGGGCGCGACGTGGGCCAACATCAGCGGCAATCTGCCGGACATTCCGGTGACTTCAGTCGCGCCTGATCCGTTTGCCGCAAACACGATTTACATTGGCACTGACATTGGCGTTTTTCAGACGACCGATGGCGGCGCGACGTGGGCGCGGCTCAGCAACGGCATGCCGCAGGTGGCGACTTATATGGTGCGTTATCACACCGCCACGCGCAGCCTGATTGCCGCCACGCACGGGCGCGGCATTTATCGCCTGGCGCTGGCCCGCGCCGTGACAAGCGTTTCAGCCGCCAATTACAGCCGCTCCTCGCTCGCCGTGGAAGGCATCGCCGCCGCTTTCGGCACGGGCCTCGCCACCACGACGCAGGCGGCATCGGCGGTTCCGCTGCCGACGTCGCTTGGCGGCACGACCGTCAAGGTCAGAGATGTAAGCGGGACTGAACGGCTCGCGCCGCTCTTTTTCGTTTCGCCGAATCAGGTCAATTACCAGATTCCGGCGGGCACGCAGCCGGGCGCGGTGGCGATCACGATCACCGGCGGCGACGGGACGATTTCAAGCGGCAGCGAAACCATCAGCGCCGTCGCGCCATCGCTCTTTACGGCCAATGCCGGAGGCAGCGGCGCACCGGCAGCCTATGCCGTGCGCGTGCGCGCCGGAGTGCAGACGGTCGTTCCGGTCACTCGCTTTGACAACACAGCTTCGCCGCCGCAATTCGTCAATGAACAGATTGACCTCGGCCCGACCGGCGACACGGTGGTGCTGGTGCTGTTCGGGAACGGCATTCGCAACCGCAGCGCGCTCTCAGCCGTCAGGGTCACGATGGGCAGCGTCAGTCAGCAGCCCGATTTTGCGGGCGCCGCGCCCGGTTTTGTCGGACTCGATCAGGTCAACGTGGTCATTCCGCGCAGCCTGATCGGCGCCGGCACGGTGAACCTGTCGCTGACTGCTGATAACGTGACGACCAACACCGTCAGCCTCAGCATCAAATAGTGACAGCCGACAGCAGGGCGGTCAGACGGGAAAAGCCGGCCACGAATCTGCACGAATGCGGAATCAGATCGGCTGGCAAATGCGCTCGACTTGATTTGCTCAATGCCACCACAGAGGACACAGAGGCTCACAGAGGTTTACAGCGCAACAGGTCAAACTTCTGTGAACCTCGGTGTCCTCTGTGGTGGCAAACAGTCACGTTCATTGTCGGCGAAGGACACACGATGACCAACGCGCAGCCTGTGATTGATGATTACGCCAGCATGCTGCTCAGGGCGCTGGAGCAGTCGGACAAGCCGCTGTCAGGCATCAAACTGCTTTCAGAAACGGCGCTGCTGAAACCGCTGCCGAAAGCGGCCCGCCCGCCAAAGCCGCGTCTCAAACAACTGCTCGATGAACTCGTCGCACAACGTCAGGTGCGCAGCGCCAGAGAAAAATCATCCGTCGTTTACTGGACTGAAAGCCGCGATGAACAGGCCTGTGCGGCCATCAGTCGCGCGCTGGCCGCCGGCCCGCAAGCGCAAACGGCGCTGGTGAAATCATCCGGTTGTCCGGCGAAGCTGTTCAGTCAGGTGTTCAAGCGCCTGGTCAGTGAAGGCCGCGTGCAGCAATGGCCGCCGCTCAAGGGCACCACGCCGCTTTTTGGTTTGCAGGGGCCTGACCCGAAGCTGTACCTGCAAACGGCCTGCGCCGCGCCACTCAAAAAGCTGAAGGAAGCCGTCAGTCAGACCGGCAAAAAACTTGCGTCATCAGGCCTCACCGAGGCGCAGCTTGTCGCGGCGGTTTATGCGCTGCTTGAAGCGGAGTTGCCGCCACCGCAGCCGGTCGCTGCTGCAACATCGCTGATTTCTGATGAAGCTTTCAGCCGCCTGATTCCTGAACGCATGGTGGCGCTCGATGCGGCGGCAGCCAATGGCGCGCTGGTGTCGGTGCGTGAACTGCATCGCGCGCTCAGGGCTGAAGCGGCTGATGCTGAGCAGTTCAATCGCGTCGTGCTGCAACTCTATGCCCAGGGCGTGGTCGAACTGACGCGACACGATTACCCGGCCAGCCTGCCTGAAGCGGAACGCCGCGAACTGGTCACTGACCCGCAGGGAAATTATTACAACGGCATCGTGCTGCGCCGCTGAAAGTCCCCGGAAGATCCCAGCCCCTTCATCTGAATCATTGCTATGAATTCCTTGGTCGGCATTCGGAATCCGTTTCGCAACGCCGTCGCCACTGATCCCTGGCAGACGCCAGCCGCAGACGTGACGACCATTCACGACGAAGCCTTCAGGCGCTGCTGTCACCGGCTCGAAGAAGTGCGGTCACAGGGGCGCACGACTTCGGCGTTGATTTATGGCGAGGCGGGCAGCGGTAAAACGCACCTGCTCGCGCGGCTGCGCGCGCACATCGTCAGGCCGGGCGCGCCGGGCGACGGCATCTTCATTGCCGTGACGCTGCAAACCAGCCCGCAGATGATCTGGCGACATTTGCGCCGCTGCCTGGCCGATAACCTGCTGCGCCGCACCGACAGCCGGTCGCAGCTTGAGCGCCTCCTGCTTGAACGACTGGCTGAATCTTCCGCGCACGCGACGGACGTGACCGGATTGCTTGAGCGGCTGAGAACTGAAGCGCGCCATCACAACGGCCTGGTCAGCGAATTCAGCGAGCTGTTTGATTACATCGAGTCGCAGTCGGCGGTGTCATTTGATCTCAATCTGCGCGCGGTCATCGGCCACCTGCTGCTGCGGCGTCACCTGAGCGAAGCCCGCGCCTGGCTGCGCGGCGAAAGCCTGCACGACGCGGCGCTGAACCGGATGGAGGTCGGGCGCACCGATGACGACGAAAGCGCCGAAGATCAGGCCCGCGAAATTGTGCTGGCGCTTTGCGGCCTGGCCGGGCCACAGACGCCGCTGGTCTTCTGCTTCGATCAGGTCGAAGCCATGCAGGTCAATTTGCAGGATCACGACGGGCTGTTTGCGTTTGGTCAGGCCGTCATGTCGCTTTACAACAGCACCCGCAACCTGCTGCTGATTTCCTGTGTGCAGGCGGCATTCCTGACGACTTTGAAGGAAGCGGTCAGGGGCGCGGCGTGGGATCGGCTGACGAGCGGCGGCGAAATGGTGCTGCAATTGCTCGACCGCCGGCAGGCCGGGCAACTCATCACAGCGCGCATTGAGGCCGAGCCGGAACTGGCGCGATTGCGGGCCGCGCAGCCGGAGGCGCTCTGGCCGCTGGGTCCGGCTGACGTCAGCGCGGCGCTCAATGTTGGCGGGCGCTGCACGCCGCGCAAACTGCTGGGCGTCTGTGCTGAAAGGTTCGATGCGCTGCGATCAGGTGTATCGGCTGCACCGCCGCCGCTGGATGAAATCATTGCCGGGCAGTGGCAGCAGCAACTGGCACAGTCCGGCGGGCTGCCTGAAAAGACGAATGAAATTCTGCTGCACGGCCTGCCGCTGTTGTGTGAACTGACGGGCAGGCGCTGGCGCGATCACACCCTGCCGCGTGATGTCAGCCTGGTGGCCGAAAGCCAGGCCGGGCAGGTCAGCATCAGCCTGTGCAATCACGAGAATATGACGAGCCTCGCGGGCCTGCTGCGCCGCCTGAATGCCGCCACGCCCGAACGGCTGGTGCTCCTGCGCGATGAACGCCTGACGCTGGGGCGGCACGCCGCCCGCACGCGGCAGTACAGCGCTGAACTGCTGGCCAAAGGCGCGCGCTGGGTGCAGCCCTCGCCCGAAGCCCTGGCGGCGCTTGATGCGCTGCGCCTGCTGCTGTCTGAAGCGAAGTCCGGCAACCTCGATCATCGCGGCGAAACGCTGGCGACCGCGACCGTTGAGGAATGGCTGAAAAAACATCTGCCGCTCAGTTTGCAGGATCTGCTGGATGACCTGCTGCCCGAAAGTTCGCCGGTCGAAGCTGACGACTTTGCGTTCAGCGAAGACCTGGCTGAACTGCTGCATCGGCATTACCTGTTGAAGCTCGATGATGCCGCCTGCCTGCTGACGGTGGATGCCGCTGCGGTTGAGGCTTGTGCGCGCAGGCAGGCTGACCGCTTCGGCCTGCTCGACGGGCCACCGGCGGTGTTGTTTCAACTCGCGGCTGAAAGCGCCGCTTCGTCGCCGGAGGTATGCTGATGGCTGTGACGTTGCGAGTCAGCGATGTGCGCGCCGCGATCTGGCACACGGCAGGCGCGCAGGACTGCGCAGGCGCAGGCGTGCCATCGAATGCGCTGCTGGGCCGGATGTTTCATGAAATCTTTGCCGAACTGGTCGGGCCGGATGAGCGCCGGAACTTTTGCGCCGCGCTCGAACCGCTGGAACCTGAACTCTGCCGCTGGAAAAAAGAACTGGTCGCGCACACGTGGCGGAACCTGGCCGGGCCGAAGTTGCGGCAGCAGCAGGCGCATTTGCATCAGGCGACTGAGCCGGTGCTGGCGTTCTGGGATGCGGTGCAGGAACTGTGCGACTGGCTGGCCGACCTGCTCTGGCAGGCGGCGGGGCGCGGCGTGCAGGCTGAAGCATTGCGCGGCCTGATTGCCGCCGAACAGCCGCTGGAATGGGAAGTGCGCGATGCACACTGGACTGATGCCGTGCGGCTGATCGGCGTGGCCGATTCGATCTGCCGCCTTCCCGCAGGCGATCAGTGGTGCGTGATTGAACTCAAGACCGGACGCACCGCACCGGCAGCCGACCTGGCGCAGGCCTGTCTGTATCATCAGATGCTGGCCGCGAGTACGGGCCAGGCGCACGGCACGCTGGCGCTCGTCAGCTTCACGCCGCAGCGGCACGAGCGATTATTTGGCGGCGATGAACTCAGCGCCGCACAGCAGCGGCTCAAAGACCTGATCGGGCGACTGGCCGGAGTGCTGCCGGAACAGCAGCCCGCAACTGCGCCAACACCGGCCACGCGCCGCGAGCACGAAACCGGCGAGCGATTGGAACAAGCCTTTGCGCAATACGGCGTCAGCCTCAAAGTCGCAGGCGCGGCCATTGTCAGCCCGGCCTTCCTGCGCTTCCCGATTGAACCTGGCCGCCGCGTGACGCTGAAGGCCGTGCGCAGCCGCCTTGAAGACGTGCAGGCGCGATTGTCGCTTGAGACGCCGCCGCGCCTGAGCCTCGAAGGCGGGCGCGTGGCCATTGACCTGCAACGCCCGAATGATGAACGCGAGGTCATCCGGTTTTCGCAGATTCGCGCGCATCTGCCCGCGCGCGATGAATTGTTTGGCTGTTCGCAGATTCCGCTGGGCGTGGACATCAGCGGTCAGTTGCGGCTGATGGATTTCGCGCATCCTGAAAGCCCGCACCTGCTGGTCGCAGGCACGACCGGCAGCGGCAAAAGTGAATGGCTGCGGTCAGCCATTGCCGGGCTGCTGCTGACCAACACGCCGGCCACGCTGCGGCTGATTCTGGTTGATCCGAAGCTGCTCGCCTTTCAATCGCTGCAACAATCGCCGTTCCTGCACACGCCGATTGTTTATCCGCAGGAACAGTCGGTGATTGAAGTGCTCAAAGGCCTGGTGGCTGAAATGGAGGCGCGCTATCGGCGCCTGCGGGCCGCCGGCGCTGACACGCTGAGCGATTACATCCGGCGCACGGGACAGCCGGTCGCGCGCCTGTTTTTCATCTGCGATGAATACGCTGACCTGATGCTGGGCGAACGCGCCGAACGCAGGGACCTGGAACAGCAGATCAGGCGGCTGGGACAAAAAGCGCGCGCGGCAGGCATTCACCTGATTCTGACGACGCAGCGTCCGAGCGTGGACATTGTGACCGGCGCAATCAAAACCAATCTGCCCGCGCGCATTGCGCTCAAACTCGGCAGCATTGAATCGCGCATGCTGCTGGGCGAAAACGGCGCTGAATCGCTGCTTGGGCGCGGCGACCTGCTCTATAAATGCATTGGCGACCCGGTGCGGCTGCAAGCGCCTTACCTGCCCGCTGAAGAACTACAGGAAGTCTTCAGCACAGGCGATCAGCAGACGCAGCCGCCAGCCAAATCGAACCACGAAACATCAGGATACTGAGACAGTACGCGAGCGTCAGCGAGCGCCCCGGCACGGCAACCCGCGACGCTCGCCTGTCTGCTTCAGAAAAAGCGCAGGGTGTAACTGACCCGCACGCCGCGCCCGATTTCAGGGGCGAGATCCTTGATGAATGATGTGTGATTGCGATAGAGCCGGTCGTTGAGGTTGAAAGCATTGACGCCGAAAATCTGCGCGTAATGCTGCCTGGCCAGCGTGTATGACGCATTGAGATTGATGACCGTATAGCCCGGCGTGCGGGTTTCATTCGTGAAGACTTTGCTCTGGTCGTGCGCCATCACGACTTCGGGCTGCAGGCTGAAATCCTTCCAGTGCCAGTCAAGACCGATGCGCCCGCGCAAGGGCGGAATGCGCGGCAAGCCCTCGCCCGTCGCCGTCAGTTCAGCATCAACATAATCCAGCCCGGTGTTGAGCCACAGCGTCGGCAGCACATTCACATCAAATCTGAGTTCAGCGCCGAGGTAACGCGCATCGGCCTGCGTGTAATCAGCTTCGGGCAGGTGGTCAGTGATTTTTCCCGTCGGCGCGAGAAAGATGAAATCCTTCAGGTGGTAATAGAAGAAACTGGCTTCCGACCGAATGCGGCTGTGCGTCTGCCGCAGCGATAAATCAAGGCCGTCGCCGCGTTCGCGTTTGAGATGCTCGTTGCCGATTTCAAACGTCAGATTCCCGACGTGCGGGCCGTGATTGTAAAGTTCTTCAAGCGCCGGCGCGCGGTAAGTGTGGCTGTAATTGGCGACGAAGGTGCCGCCTTCCCAGAGCGGCACGCGCACGCCCGCTGCGCCTGACAGGCCTGTGAATTCGCGGGCCAGCGCGCCGTCCGGCGTGTAGCTGTTGTGTTCGAGCCTGCCGCCAAGCTGAAAGCTGATGCGCCGGTAAGCGAATTCCTGCAACCCGAAAGCCGCAACCGCATTCTGCCGCGTCGGCGGCGCGAGGGCTTCAGCGCCGATGGATTCATAATCGCGGTGCGCGCCCTGGAACCCGAAACTGCCTGACCAGAAACCGCGCCGCTTCTGCTCAAGGACGCTGCGCCAGGTGAAGACCTTGTTCCTGAAGACCGTGCCGACTTCGCCATTGTCGAGTTCCTGATGCTGGTAATCGGTGTAACTCAGCGACAGGTGCAGGTTGTCAATGAAGCTGCCGAGGTTGTCCGTGCCCGCATTCAGGCGCAGGTTGTGGCGGCGCATGTCAATGCTCGTCTGCGCGTCAGGTTCGCCCGCAATCAGGCCCGCGAAGGGAATGCCGTAATTGCGCGAGTCGAAGGCGTATTCACCGCTGATGTGCTGATGCTCGCCGTAATAACCCGCGCCGCCCGTGCCGCTCGCTGAACTGAGCTGTGAATTTTCAATCACGCCGATTTTGGGCGCCGTGTAATCACCCAGTCGCATCCCGCTGCCGCTTGCCCAGAGCAGGGCTTTGCTGGTGCCGTATTCAATGCCGCCGCTGCCGCTCGCCTGGCCGACATTGGTCGCGCCAATCAGGCTCAGATAACCGCGCAGGCCCGGATGCGGATGCGTTTCGCTGCCGTGACTGGAAATCGCATTGACCACGCCGCCAATCGCGTTGCTGCCGTAAAGTAACGCCGCCGGGCCTTTGACGACTTCGAGGCGTTCGAGACTGAGCAGGTCCATCGGCTCGCCGTGATCGCCCGACTGCGCGCCGATGGAACCGGTTTGCACGCCGTCCTGCAACACCAGCACGCGGTCGCCGTCAAAACCGCGCACAACAGGCCGCGTCGAACCCGGCCCGAAACTGCGCCGCGCCACTCCGGGCTGATCGTCAAGCGCATCACCGAGCGAGGGCGCGCCTTTCTGCGTCAACTGCACGGTGTCGAGCGATGAGACCGACTGAAAGGCATCAAGGGTTGACTGTTCCTGGCCCGAAGCTGAGACCGTGACCTGATCGCGGATGCCGCTCAGTTTCAGGCTGATGTCGGCAGTGACCGTTTCGCCGCGGCTGACGCTGACTGAGCGCACCACATCAGGAAACCCGTCCAGATGCGCCAGCACGGACCACGTTCCGACAGGCACGCCGGTGAATTCATAGACGCCATGCTCGTCGGTTCTGACCGACAGCCTGAGTTTGCTGAGGCTCACCGTGACATCGTGCAGCGGTGAATCGTTGCCTTCGAGTGTGACCCTGCCGCGCACTGTGCCGGTGGCCTGCTGCGCGCTGACCGCGCCGGAACACAGCATTGTCAGCGTGAAGGCCAGCAGGGCTGTGCATAACAGATAAATGCGACTGAACATATAAATTCCTCCGCTCGTTGAATCAGGACCATGCCTGCGCTGAAACGTTCAGGATCACGCCGCACAGGCGAATGACCGGAAGCTTTCAGCGAAAGCTGACTGGCAGCACTGAATTCGTCCGAGGCCGGACGCAGGCTGCGCATCTGAAGTGAATTGTCTGAATCAGGCGAGCGGAGGCGCGCGGCTGGAAGCCGTGCCGGAAAGCGCGTTGGTGTGTGCGGGCAGTCCGTGGCGATCAATACTGGCGCGGTCATTGTCAGGCAGCAGCGCAAAGGTCGCCGCCGCTTTTGCGGCGAGATGCTGCAATGACTGGCAGGCCAGACAGGTGTGAGTGCTGCTGAACGAAGCTCCGCCGGATGATGAATCGTCCGGCGCTGACCGGCTGATCGTCGGCGCCGCAGCATGAACTGCGTCGCCCAGATGCGCGAAGAAATGCAGGCTCGCGCCGAGCAGCGCCAGCAGCAGCACGAAGGTGGGAACTTTTCGTGCCCGGTAATGATGCGATCCGCAGATCATCGGTTTTCAGTAGTGTGTCGGCAGCGAATTGCGGGAAGCCGCATTATTGTGAATCCGCCGCGCGCTTGTCAAATCAGGTCATCGGTGCGCCGGGCAGGCGCTGCTTGTTGCTGCCGGGGCGGTTTGTTATATTGCCCGTCGGGTAAATCAACCTGCATTGAGACTGACACTGATGGCGCGTCGTTCGATCAGGCGCGCCGCACCTTCCCCGTGATTCAGCATTCATGACACAGCAGAAAAACTTTCAGGATCTGATGGCGATGATGACGCGGTTGCGCGCGCCGGACGGCTGCCCCTGGGATCGGGAGCAGACTTACGCGACGCTGGCGCCGATGCTGATTGAAGAGGCTTACGAAGTCATCGAAGCCGCTGAAGCTGAAGACTGGGCCGAGTTGCGCGATGAACTCGGCGATCTGCTCTTTCAGATCGTTTTTTACGGTCAGGTCGCGGCAGAGAGCGGACACTTCGACCTGCACGATTCGATCACCCGCGTCCACGAAAAGATGACGCGCCGTCATCCGCACGTCTTCGGCGAAAGCAAAGTTGAAAACACCGCTGAAGTGCTGGCCAACTGGGAAGCGATCAAGGCCGCAGAACGCCAGGCCGCAGGCAATACTGAAGCGCCGCACAAATCATTGCTTGACGGAGTGTCGAAGAAAATCCCCGCGCTGCTTGAAGCACATCAGTTGACGACCAAAGCCGCGCGCGTCGGGTTTGACTGGCCGCGCATTGAAGACGTTTTTGACAAGCTGGCCGAAGAACTCAGTGAACTGCGCGCCGAAATTGACCGCGCCGAACGCGATCAGACGGCGGTGACTGAAGAAGTCGGCGATCTGCTTTTTGTCGCCGCCAACATTGCGCGTCAGCTTGGCGTTGAGCCTGAGATGGCGCTCAAAAGCGCCAATCGCAAATTCCGCCGCCGCTTCAGCTACGTTGAGCAGCGGCTGGCCGAACAGGGCCGCACCTGCGCTGAAGCCACGCTGGCCGAAATGGACGAGTTCTGGAACGAAATCAGAGCGCAGGATAAATTACCGGATCAGGAAAAATAGAAAACGGATGACACGGATGCGACAGCTCAAAGCGGATCATCAGTTCTGATCTGTCACCTCAGTTTCATCCGTTTTCTATTTGCAGACAAAGAACAGCACACGAATTCAACAGCTCAGGACTGAGTTTGAAAAGCATTGTATGAAAGATGCGCTGGTCGTCATGGCAAAAGCTCCGGTCGAAGGCGAAGTCAAAACGCGCCTGATCGGGACGCTTGGCGCGGCAAACGCGATGAAGCTTTATGTCGCCTTTCTGAACGATACTTTCGCGCTGGCCGAAGCTGTGCGCGATGAAATCGAAGCCGAAGCTGAAGAGGCTGAGCTTGATTACACGCTGTCAGTCGTGCTGAATTACACGCCCGCAGGCGCTGAAGAAGCTTTTGAGCAGGTCGCGCGCGAAGGCTCGCTGATGATGCCGCAGCGCGGCGCTGAGCTTGGCGAACGCCTGGCGAACTGTTTTGCTGAACTCTTCGCGGCTGATTATGAAGCGGTCATCGTGATCGGCGGTGACAGTCCGACGCTGCCGGGCGAATATTTATCCGATGCCTTCGATGCGCTTGAAGATGAACACACCGTCGTCCTCGGCCCGACCACAGACGGCGGTTATTATCTGATCGGCCTGCGCGAGTTGCACCGCAGGCTTTTTGAAAACATTCCCTGGAGCACCGATCAGGCGCTCGCCGTCACGCAGCAGCGCGCGAACGAAAGCGGATTGAAAATCGTCCTGCTGCCTGAATGGTACGACGTGGACACGCCGGCATCGCTGGCGCAACTCAGAAATGATTTACAAGCCGACACTGAAGCTGCGCCTTTCACCCGGCGCTTTCTCAAACGACTGAAGTAACACAAGCCACCGGAGCTGAAACTCAATGGACAAAATCCTGGCGATCATCAAACGCGAATATCTGATCCGGGTCAGATCGAAAGGCTTCATCATCGGCACGATTCTCAGCCCGCTGCTGATGGCTTCATTCATCCTCGTGCCGACCGTGCTGCTCAGCAAAGGCGAGCGTGCCACGCATCGCATTGTCATCCTCAATCGCACCGGCGACGCTTCGCTTGGCGAACGCGCCCGGCAGGAACTGACGAAAAGGGATGAAGACCAGAATGCAAAGTCAGACCGCTTCGACATCACCATTGAAAACATCAGCGACGCACAGCTTGATGCGCGCAAGCAGGAACTCAACCAGGAAATCGCCGCGAACAAACTAGAGGCTTATGTCGAAGTGCCGCCCGATGTGCTGAAGGAAGGGAAGATTTATTACCACGCCAAAAACGTCAGCGATTTCATCGGCAGCCGCCGCGTTGAAAATGCCTTCAGCAAGGCCGTCATCGAACGCCGCATGGCGCTGGCCGGCATTGATCCGGCGAGGGGCAACGAACTGAGTCGGGAAGTTGATCTGGAAACAATCAATGAACGCGGCGAAAAGGAAGAAGGTCAGTCATTCATTCTGGCTTATGCGCTGCTGATGATTATTTACATCACGACGCTGGTCTACGGCATTATGGTGATGCGCGGCGTGGTCGAAGAAAAACAGTCGCGCATCATCGAAGTCCTGCTTTCTTCGGTCAGACCCTTTCAACTGATGCTCGGCAAACTGTTCGGCATTGGCATGGTCGCGCTGACGCAATACATCACCTGGGCCGTGTGCGCGGTGGCCATCAGCAGCCTGGCGGCGACGCAGGCTTTCACGTTCGGCAATTTCAAGATGCCGCAGATTCCGGTGATGACGATGGTCTTTTTCATCGTCTACTTTCTGCTCGGCTATTTTCTGTATGCGACGCTGTATCTGGTGGTCGGCGCAATTGTGTCAAGCGAGGAGGACGGGCAGCAGATGCAGATGCCGGTGACGTTCAGCATCATCATTCCGATGGTGATTTCATCCTCAGTGCTGCGCAACCCGGACAGCATGTTTTCAACGGTGATGTCGCTGATTCCGATCTTCAGCCCGATTCTGATGTTCCTGCGCATCACGATCAAGCAGCCGCCCTGGTGGCAGATCGGCCTGTCAATCGTCCTGCTCCTTGCCACGATTGTCGGCATCGCCTGGGTGGCCGCGAAAATCTATCGCGTCGGCGTGCTGATGTACGGCAAACGCCCGACGCTGCCCGAACTCGCAAAATGGTTGAAGTACAGTTAGGCAACAGAGCGCGGATGATAGCGCCGCGTTCTATTCTTCCCTGAGATAAGGAATTGTCATCGGGCCTTCAGGCAAGACCGCAATCGGCGCGTCAGGGCCGATGCGCTGCAACTCCGCGCTGACTTTTGCGGCAAGGTCCGTGATCGGTTCAAGGTGAGCGCGGCGCACTTCGTCAGCCGGAATTTCGCTGAGCAAAGCCACGCGGGCTTTGAGCGCAATCAGGGCGAGCAGTTGCGCCTCCCACTGATCGTACATTGAAAAGCCCGGCGCGAGGATGGTGTCGAGCAGCGCCTGCGGTGAGGCATGCTCAAACAGCAACTGGCGAAAGTTGCCGTGATGCGGGAACCCGTCATTGCACCGCGCCGCCTGAATAATCAACCCGCCCGGCGCGACGATCTGCGCGGCGGCTGACATGCCTTTGACCGCCTGGTACAGATTCTGATCGAGCGGGTAGCCGCTGTTGGTCGTGACCACAATCGGAAACGCCCTGTCACACGCGACCATCGCCGTTGCCTTTGAAAATTCGCAGCCGCGCAGATGCGCCTGCCGCACGTCGCCGCAAAAATAACCGGTGATCTGCCGCTTTCGGTTCACCGTCACGTTGAGGCAGAAATCCACCGGCAGCAGCGCACCATTGGCGCGAATCTGCGCCTGCGTCGGATTGCCTTCGAGCACGCCCCAGGTGCTGCGCGCGTCACCAATGACTGAGGCGCGGTGATAATGCATGATCGAATCAATATCCGCGACCGCCGGGAAGATGCCTTTGTATCCGCCCGAAAATCCGGCCATAAAATGCGGCTCGATGAATCCCAGCACAATCCGCTTGTCGGCTTCGACATATTCACGATTGAAATAAACGTCGCGCCCGTCGCTGGTCCTGCCGGCCAGTTTCATCGTCGCCGCATCGTGCGCATTGTGGTTGACGATGCGGTAACTGGCGGCAACCTCGTGCCCGACCATGCGCTCAAGCTCATCCGGCGTGTTGATCCGGTGCGAACCTGTGCCGTTGATGATCGTATAGTTTGTGGCAGGCACGTGCGCGAGTTCAGCAAACAGCCAGGGCAGCAGCCGGTCAGTCGGCAGCGGGCGCGTAATGTCAGGAATGACTACGGCCACGCGATCAGCCGCGCTGATGATTTCACGCAGCGGACGCGCGGCAATCGGTGCGCGCACAGCTTCAGTGAAGGCGGCGGCTTCGTCGCGCAGACCTTCAATAAAACGGGGCGCGAGTACGGTCACGCTGGCTGAGGGAAGTTCAGCTTCCAGCCCGTCCACGCCGTATTGCAGATGTACTTTCATCGTTGTGTCTTCAGCGTTGAAGTGATGCCCTGCCGGTCGCCGATTGCCAAAACAGGGAAGCGCCGCTAAATTGTCACGGCTTCAGACACACTGATTACCAGACCTTCAGCGGATGAGCAAAGCGCCGCCGCAAATTCCTGTGACTTGTTCCTGAAAAATTACGATGAGCAAAACAGCAAATAACAAAGCGCCATTCAGCGACGCGCTGCGCCAGGCCGAGCGTCATCTGTCGCGCCGCGATCCGGTCATGCGCGGCTTCATCAAAAAATACGGCCCGTGCCGCATCAAACCGCACACCCGTTACTTCGAGACGCTGGTTGACGCCATCATCTCGCAGCAGCTTTCATCGAAGGCCGCAGAAACGATTCTCAATCGCTTCAAGGCGCTCTATGCGCCTGCGCGCTTTCCGACCGCCGCGCAGATTCTGGCCACACCTGATGAAATGATTCGCAGCGTCGGCGTCTCAGGCCAGAAGATTTCCTACCTCAAAGACCTGTCGGCGAGGACCGCAGACGGCACGCTGAAACTCGCGCGCGTTGCCCGAATGGGTGAAGATGAAATCATCGAAATGCTGACCACCGTCAAAGGCATCGGCGTGTGGACGACGCATATGTTCATGATCTTTTCGCTCGGTCGCCTCAACGTGCTGCCAGTCGGCGATCTCGGCGTCCGACGAGCCATCGAAAGAGCTTACGGGATTGAAGGCCTGCCCGACGCCGGACAGATTCACACCGTTGCCGAAAATTGTCAGTGGCACCCTTACTGCTCGGTCGCGTCGTGGTTTCTGTGGCGCAGCCTCGAAAATCAATATTGAAGCGCAAGTTGCTGAAACAGCAGCCTTTGCCGCCTGTGCGAAAATTCGCGTTTAAGAGTGTTGAAATTCGTTGAATTTGCAAACTGCTGACAGGTAGTGATTTGGCAGGCGGCGAAAAACAATCAACTTGAACGAATTTTTCAGATGCGTATGATTCGCCCTGTCAATTGAAAGTCTCCAATTGGTGGAGCGGAGAGGCAGCGAAAGAAACGGGGCGCTTTCGCTGCCTCTTCGTATTTCCGGCACCGAATCAGCGACGCTGGCTGGAAGTCACACCTGATTGTCAGTATCTCAAGGGCACTAACAATCTCGTGGACTCTGCTAGAGGTCGCTGAAACCCTCCTTCCAAACAAGCCTTCAGCGACCTCATTTTTTTTCGCTTTCAGCCGTTCGGATTTCTTCAGATTCAAAATCAGGATGTTGTCGCGCGCGGTTTGTCGGTCAGGCTCAGCAGCATTCCCACGACCACCACCGCCACGCAGCCGAGCAGGTTGTACCAGAGAAAGCTGACTTGCGGATAACGCAGGCTGACCAGCCAGACTGAGGCGAGGCCGGCCAGCAGGCCCCAGAAGGCACCGCGTCCCGTCGCGCGGCGAGTGCCGATGGCCAGCACAAACACGCCGAGCAGTGAGCCGTAAAAATATGAGCCGAATTTGTTGACGACTTCGATCAGCGAGCCAAGCCTTGACGCATACACGGCTACCACGCAGGCGAAGATGCCCCAGAATCCGGTCGCCAGTTTGGCGACCATCAGGTATTCGCGGTCAGGCGCTGCGGGCTTGAGATGGCGCCGGTAAAAATCAATCACGGTGGCGGTTGACAGCGCGCTCAGTTCGGCGGCGATTGATGACATGGCGGCGGCAAAGATGGCGGCGATGATCAGGCCGACCACCCCGGCAGGCATGTATTTTGTGACGAAGGTCGGAAAGACATAATTGACATCGGTGAAATTCGCGCTGCCGGTCGCCTGTTTGACCAGTTCAATCGCGCGTTTGCGAACGTCGTTCAGCGCGTTGTTTGTGGCCACGTAATGCTGCCGCAGCATGATGACTGCATCACTGTCAGGGCTGGTGTTGGCCAGTTCCCTGGCGGCCTTTTCGCGGGTGGTGAAGGCCTGGTCGTATTCGGCCTTCAGCGCGGCGTATTCGTTGCTGTACTGGCTCTGCGCCATCTTCGCGGCTTCGACCTGATTGAAGATCATCGGCGGTTTTTGAAACTGATAAAAGACAAAGACCATGACGCCGATGAAGAGAATGACAAACTGCATCGGGATTTTGACAAACGCGCTCATCAGCAGCGAGGTGCGGCCTTCGCTGACCGAGCGTGAAGTCAGAAACCGCTGCACCTGGCTCTGATCGCAGCCGAAATATGACAGGGCCAGAAACATTCCGCCGATCAGCCCCGACCACAGCGTGTAGGTTTCGTTCAGATTGAAGCTCGGATCCACCGTTTTCAAACGGCCTGCCGCGCCGGCCACGCGCAGGGCTTCGGTGACTGACACGTCGGCGGGAAACTGGCTGATGATGATGAACAGGCAGACGAACATGCCGGCAAAGATCACGACCATCTGCTTGACGTCCGTCCACGTCACCGCCTGCACGCCGCCGAACATGGTGTAGAGCGTGGTCGAAAGACCCATCACCAGAATCGTGGTGACTTCGTTCCAGCCCAGCACGATGGTGGTGGGTTCGACAAGGCAGAGCCAGCCGAGTT
>CAYWDW010000018.1:6697-18344 GCA_964457105.1 uncultured Heliobacteriaceae bacterium | reverse complement strand
GGTATGGAGGATTGAAAATGATCATATCAAAATACTTGAGCGGCTTGAAAGCAGCGCTCATTTCAATCATGCGTTTCGGGTTGTAAGTGAACGTGTCGTCGTCAAAGAAAATCTCCTTCAGTCCTTCCGGCTTGAAGGCGTCAAGCGCCCATTCAACCTCGTCGCGCACGCTCTGGACTGAACGCTGCCGCCAGCGGTGATCGTCAAACGTCTGCGGCCACAGACAGAAAGTGCAAAGCGCCGGACAGCCGCGCGTCGAATAGAACGCGATAAAGGGATTGAGCAGAAACGGCACGTTGTACTTTCTGATGTTGAGGTCGCGCTTATAAATCGGCGTCACCCAGGGCAGTTTGTCGAGATCGGTCACGAGCGGTTCGGGCAGCGTCGAAACCATTTTGCCGTCGCGCAGAAAATGCACGCCTGGAATTTTGTCGAGCGGTTCGCCCGAAGCAAAGCGCGTGACGGTGTAATCGAATTCCTTGTGCGTGACAAAATCAATCGCCGTCGAGGCGCGCAACGCAACTTCAGGATGCGTCGTCACCGGCGGCCCGACAAAAGCGATCTTCAGTTCAGGATTGAGCGCCTTCATCATCTCGGCCAGCTTCACGTCGTTATTGAAACCGACGTGCGAAGTGAACAGCACGACGAATTCATAATCTTTGGCAATCTGCGCCGTCTCGGTCGGGCTGACGTGATGCGGCGGAGCATCGAGCAGGCGCGATTCGCCACCGAGGTCGCGGATCAGCGCCGCCGGGTAGCCGAGCCACACCGGATACCAGTAACTTTCAATTTCACGCGTCGCCGGCCAGCGCGAACTCGCGCCTCCATCGAATTTTTCAAACGACGGCGGATTGAGCAGCAGTGTCTTGAGCATCTGTGATTACCCTGATTATCTTTCTGACAGTTGTCCCTGATGATTGTTATTCGGGCGGTAGCGAATGCAGATCAATGCTTGTTTCTGAAAGTAATGAGTCAGATTAGCGGCTGGATGGAGGTTTGGCAAGCTGGTCTTCAGCCGATTTACCCGTGCTGATTCTTGCGCGAAAGTAAACACTCACAAGTCGCAGGCCGCTCAGGAATGCAAAGCAGATCAGATAAGGGCGCAGAACGTACCAGAGCTTCCTGAAGACGCCTTCAATATTGATGTCAGCGGCAATCGGTTCGGTCGGCGAGGATTCAAAGTCAATGATGACGGCGGTGATAATCGAAATGAAACTGATGGCGAAATATCCGGCCAGATATTTCAGTTCCTCATTCAGTCGTCTCTCCTCTCGCCTGATGAAACAAAACCAGATGAAAATTCCGGCGCAAAGGAGATAAAGAAAGAGAGTTGGCAGGGCAGGTCTGCTACCCATCATTTTTCTCCAGTCGGTAAACTTTTTTCGCTCTGCTCAAAATCCACCATTCGATAAATCTCGCTGAGCGGCAGCGCGACATCAAGTGATGACAAAGTGATCGTCGCTGCCAGCCCTTCAATATCCGCGCGCAGCCAGCGACCATCGGGCTGACGAATGTATTGCGTGACGTGCGGGCGATGCTGCGCGATGAGCAGGTATTCCTGAAAACCTGCGATGGACTGGTAAGCCAGAAACTTCGCTTCGCGGTCATAGTTTTCAGTCGAAGGCGACAGGACTTCAACAATCAGCAGCGGGTTGACCAGCATTTCAATGCCCTGCATCTCTTCAATCACCGGCTGACCACAGACGACGCTGACATCGGGAAGACGGAACGGCAAAGCCCTGGGAACTTTGACGGCTGCATCACCGCCATAAACCTGGCAGGGACGATCTTCGAGCCGGTTGCCGAGGCTGCGGATGATGTTGGCAGAAATTGCGCCGTGAGCGATTTTGCCCCCGGCCATTGACACGATCTCGCCGTCAAAATACTCAAGTCGTTCGTCAGAGTTTTTCACCAGCTCAATGTATTCTTCAATCGTGTAGTGTTGTTTCGGCAATGCAGACATAACCAGTCTTCCTTTTGTTCGATGATCCGGCCTGATTGTATCTCAGACAGACGGAAGGGGTGAGGCCGTGGTGCAATCAGTCATCACCGGCCTGTCGCGAGTTTGACGTGAGTGCGAACGGGGGAAGTCGGAAGTCGGTAGGCGGAATTCAGCAGTCGGAATGAAGAGACGCCGCAGTCTCGCTGCTTCCTGTCATCTGTCATCTGTCATCTGTCATCCCGTTTCAGCTTCCGACTACCGACTTCCCCTGTTCGCACTCACGTCAAACTCGCCATAAGCTGCGGCCCTTTTGCGGTTGACCGCATCGCCCTGAGCGGCTAAATTACCGGTTTGCTTATGAAGCGGGTCAGGCGTCTGTGCGACCACCTGACCAGGAGTATTGATCTGTCCTGAATCAGCCGCCTGATTCAATTTCATCTGTGAGGAGAAAGTAAGTCCATGGCCACCGTCAAGAGGTATAACATTTTCTGTTCGAAATGCCAGCACAGTTTCCCTGTCTTTGCGTCGGTCTATCACACGATTGATGTGGACAAGTGGGTTAAGGAGAAGGCCGACGCGCACGATTGCAAGGCTTATGCTGATGCCCTGGCGAAGGCGCGTGCGCCGCGGGCGCTGAACCCGATCAAGGCGTCGAAGAAGAAAGCATAAATCAGTCACCGGCTGCGGCCTGCCGCTCACAGGCGGCCTGAAACTGACGGGATGTGAAGGAGTCTTGTGACGAATCATTCAGCCGGACGCAATGTGGCAGGTCAAAGTGACAGAACGCGGCATGTTGCGTCCGCTTTGCCCCAGTGGCTGAATGGTCAGTTTGACGACAACTCCGCCGCAGTCCTGCATTTGAGTCTGCTGCGGCAGCAGCCAGCGAATGCGGCACGCGGTTCGCTCTGAGTAAACGCGGAAAGCAGGCGTTCGGTTGCTGCCGTCGTAGTTTAGCTTGGGTTGTTCAGCGGCGGCAGTCCGGGGCCACCGGGCGCCCTTTCCGTTTAAGCCTACCCCAAAGCATCGTCGCTGACAGTCTCAACGCAAGTCAGCAGGAATTTTCCAGGCCCTTGAGGCCAGGCGACGGCTGCAATCCTTTATTTTCCCCTTCATATTTTTATCCCCCTGAAGCCTTCCACCACCACCCCGCCTTTTTTTGGGCGGACTTCAGCGGTCTTCCGGCTGATTCATCAGATAAAGAATTGTTGCCTTCACAGACTCGCCTGACGTATGCTGCGCGCACCGGCATTGATGATGTTTTTATTCGTGCAGTGACTTTCTCAAACCGGCTTTATCCGCTGGAAAAAGATGGTGATTGTCTCTATTTCATGCGGGCAATAACCAGCTTCAGTCTGATTGGATAACCGGCAATACCTGAATCGGCAACGACCGGATTTCAATCCTTCCAACATCCCGGTCACACGCGTTGCTCACAGGCTTCCCATCACTGAACGTATCGTTATCCCACAACCCTGACCAATTCCGGCTGCCTCATACACCCAGCCGGACAAAGGAGGTATTCAACGTGAAGAAAAAAGCTTTAGCTCCGATTCCTGCTCCGCCCGACACCGACTCTCAAGGTGCCACAAAAGATCACTCGACCAATCGTCAGCCACGTCTTTCATCAAAAGGTCGGCGTAAATTTCTGACCGGCGCGGGCAGCGTCACTGCCGCCACGATTGCCACTGTGGTGGCTGACTCAACCGCTCAGGCTCAGAATCCACTGGCCAGAAAGTGCGAAGACGATGTCAGATTCCCATTCGGGGTCGAGCCGGGTTATATGGCGTCGAACCGCTACATGAAATCCTATAAGTGCCGCATGGATGCGGCAAAGATGGCGCGCCAGAGACCCCTCGTCAACCACGCCGGCAATGGCGATGAAGAACGCTATCCGAACAAGATTGGCAGCTTCACCAAATCCCTGCCGCATAATCAACTGGGCGAAGTAGACCTCGCGGCTTATGCGACCCTCGTGCGCGCGCGCGAGACGCAGGATCCCAAACTTTTTGAGGAAATCAGACTCGGCTCGCAGCGCAAGCTGACCAGCCCGCAGGCCGGTCTGGCGATGGATCTGGAAGGGCCGGATTCGCATCACGTCACGCTGCCGCCGGCGCCGCGCCTCAACAGCGCCGAAGCCGCCGGCGAGGCCGTCGAGTTGTACTGGATGGCGCTCGCGCGCGACGTGAACTTCAACGACTACGAGACCGACCCGCTGATCGCTCGCGCGACGGCGGAACTGTCCGCGCTCTCCGATTTTCGCGGCCCGCGCGACGGCGGGCGTGTCACGCCCAACTCCATCTTTCGCAACGGCGCGCCGGGCAGTCTGAACGGCCCCTGGCTCTCGCAGTTTCTGACGCTGGACTTCAACTTTGGCGCCAACTTCGTCTCGCAGAAGATGCGGTCGCTGGCCGCCGGGCTTGATTACATGACGAGTTACCAGGACTGGCTGGACGTGCAGAACGGCGTGGATACGACCGGTAATGCCATCTATGATCCGACGCCACACTACATCCGTAATCTGCGCGACATGGCCGCGTGGGTGCGCGTTGACGCGCTCTTTCAGGCTTATCTGCATGCCTGCTTAATTATGATAGAGCAGGGCACGCGCCTCGATCCGGGGTTGCCGCTCTATGATTCCAAATCGCAGGACGCCTTCGCGCAATGCGGCGGCCCGCACGTGCTGGCCCTCATGCCGGAAGTGGCGACGCGCGCGCTCAAGGCGGTCTGGTATCAGAAATGGTTCATCCATCATCGCCTGCGCCCCGAAGAATACGCCGGGCGTGTGCATCATACGAAGACCGGCGCGGCCAGCTATCCGCTGCATCCCGATGTCCTGAACTCGCGCGCGGTGGCGGAGACCTTCAGCAAGTACGGCAGCTACCTGTTGCCGCAGGCGTTCCCCGAAGGCTCACCCATCCATTCATCTTACGGCTCAGGTCACGCGACCGTCGCCGGAGCCTGCGTGACCGTGCTCAAGGCGTTCTTCGACGAATCAGATATTGTCAGGAATCCGAAAATGGTGAATGCCGACGGTTCGGCGCTCATTCCTTATGAAGGCCCGCCGCTGACCGTCGGCGGCGAACTCAACAAAGTGGCCACGAACGTTGCCAATGGCCGCAATGGCGCGGGCGTCCACTGGCGCACCGATGCCGTCAATTCGCTCAAGCTCGGCGAAGCCGTGGTCATCGGCATCCTCGAAGAGCAGAAGCTCACCTACAACGATAATCTCGAAATGACGCTGACCAAATTTGACGGCACCAGAATTACCATCTGATCTCATCACCTGAGATCAGCTTTCGGTCAGGCCGGAAGCACCGGCTGAAAGCGGCACCAATCGCGTTTTCAGCCGGTGCTTCCGGCCTTTTCTCTGCCGCCATCAACGCGGCCATAGAGGCCCGATTCCGGCGCTTGTTTCTGTCCGGCCCACCCCCCGACTGCCCCACAGCACAGAACTGAAATTTGTGTCATTATCCGGCTGCACAGACGCAGTCAAGCTGCGCGTGACATTGATGCGCTGATAAAGTCGGTCTTTGTCACAGAACTTTCGGCACAAGGAGGAGAAGCAATGATGACAGGCAAAGCATCCTGGCTGCTGACCGCAGTTTCAGGCGCCATTACAATTCTGGCTCTCACCGCCCCCAATTCACTTCCGGCGCGCGCCACCCAGCCGCAGGACTGGAATATGCTGGATCGCCGCGTCAGCACGATTGAGCAGCGCATCTATGCGCTGGAATCGAGACTGAACCAACTCGAACAGCAGACCCGGTTCAACTCGCGCCCAGCGCCCCCGGCTCCGGCAGAACCGATTGGTGAACTGAACCTCATCCGCAGCGAAATGGCCGTGCTGGCCTCGCGCATCAAGCTGCTGGAATGCGGCGTCGTACAGCTTGACGAAAGAACCCTGCCCGAGCGCACCCGCGAAGCCCGCCGCAAATCAGGCCTGCAATCATCTGATTCCTGTCGGCTCAATCCCGACATGCCGCTCCAGTTTCCAGCCTGGAAATGAACCGGCTGGAGACCGTGATTGAATCCGGCAGAACGTGCCAGTCGCCGGTTGAGCGCCTGCTTGACGACAGCCAGGCCATCAGACAGAATGACGCCCGGTTGATCGAACATTCGATTCAGATGCGGTACTCAACACAATTGCTGATCTGTCATCAGGTTGTTGGCTGACGCAGAACCAGCCGTTCCCGCATCCGCGCCCGTAGCTCAGTTGGATAGAGCGGCAGACTTCGGATCTGTAGGTTGGGGGTTCGAATCCCTCCGGGCGCGTTAGTGAAATCAGCCAGTCAGGGCCTGCTGCGTTGTATGAAGTGGCAGGCCTTTGCTGTCTCGCTGTCCCGCAGTCGTTATTCGCGGGCTTCGTCAGCCGGGCGGTTTTCACCGATCAGATGAAAGGACAGGGCGGTGAGAAAGACCAGGGCGGCGGGCGTCATCATCCACAGATAATTTTTCAGCACTGAGATTTCAGTCGCATCGGCGAGCAGCGTGCCCCAGCTTGCGCTCGGTTCCTGCACGCCGACACCCAGATAGGAGAGCGCAATTTCAGCGAGGATGAAGGCCGGAGCGCTGATCGCAAACTGTGTGATGAGCGGCGTGCTGACGTTTGGCAGCAGGTGGCGCGTCAGGATGCGCCAGTCGCCTGCGCCGCTGGCAATCGCGGCGGCCACGTAATCGCGCTGCTTTTCAGCCACAATCAGGCCGCGTGTCAGCCGTGCCACTTCGGCCCAGCCAACCACCGCAAAGATGGTCAGCATCATCACCGCGACCTGCGCCGGAGTCACGCTCAGCGGAAACGCCGCGCGCAAGGCCAGAATCAGCATCAGCGACGGCAGCGACATCATGACTTCAGCCGCGCGCATCAGCGCCGCCTCAGTCGCGCCGCCATACCATCCGGCGAGCGCGCCCAAACTGACGCCGATCAGATAAGCCAGCAGCAGCCCCAAAGGCCCGACCACCAGCGACACCTGGCCGCCATAAAGCAGCCGCGCCAGCACATCGCGCCCCAGTCCGTCAGTGCCGAGCAGGTGCAGTCGCGGTGCCGCTTCGCCACCCGCCACGCCGACCAGGTGCAGCGTCGAACGGAACAATCCGAACAGCTCATAACTTTCGCCGCGCACCAGAAACTGGAGCGGGTAAGTCTGTGAACGATCTTCTGCGTAACCGAAATTCAGCGGGTCTGTCAGCCGGGGCTTGTAAATGAATGGCCGCGCGTGAAAGCCGCCCTGCGCGTCAATGAAATGAATCCGCACCGGCGGCAGAAACGGCGTCTGCCGCGACTGCGTGCGAAAGTTGTAAGGCGCAAGAAATCCGCCGAGCAGCGAGACGAAATAAAAAACGATCAGCAGCGTCAGCCCAATGCGACGCAGCGTGAAAAAATAACGCCGCGCCGCACTTTGGCCTTTGGCCTTTGGCCCTTTGATTTTTGCCTTTTCTTCAGATTTCAGCAGCATCACGCGGCCTCGCTTCCGCGCAGGCGCGGATCAGAAATAATGTGCAGCACATCCGCCAGCAGGTTGCCGATAATCATCATCACCGCAGTCAGCAGCACAATGCCCATCATCACCGGCACATCGCGTCCGCGCACTGAATTGACAGCCAGTTGCCCCAGCCCCGGCCACGCCATCACCGTTTCGACAATGACCGAACCGCTCAGCAGCGCCGCAATGGCATAACCGAACAGCGTAATCAGCGGGTTCAAGGCATTGCGCGCCGCGTGGCGCACGACGACGGCTTTTTCGCTTAAGCCCTTGGCCCGCGCCGTGCGAATGAAATCAGCCTGCAACGCTTCAATCATTCCGGCGCGCATCTGACGCAGGTAAACCGCCGCCAGCGGCAGGCTCATCACCATCGCCGGCAGCACCAGGTGATGCAGCCCGTCAGCAATTGAAGCCAGCGAAAAATCACTGGCCGCGCCGAGCGAACGCACATTGCCGATGGGAAAGAGTCCCGTCCTGGCTGCCAGCAGCAGCGCCAGAATCGCCAGCACAATGCGCGGCGTCGAAACGCTGACCAGCGCCAGCGCGCTGCTCGCCCGATCAATCCACGATCCGCGCCTGACCGCCGCGAACGCGCCCAGCGGCAAGGCCACAAGCCACGCCAGCAGCGTCGCCGTCAGCGACAGCTTCAGCGTGTTGACCAGTCGCTCGCCGATCAGCGTCGTGACCGGCAGCTTTTCGGCCAGCGACGCACCGAGATCACCGCTCAGCACGCCCTTCAGCCACGACCCGTAACGCACTATCAGCGGGCGGTCGAGGCCATATTCCTGCCGCAGCTTCGCAATCGTTTCAGCTTTGATGCGGCCATCCTGTTCGAGCGCCGTCAGGGCGTCGCCCGGCGCGGCGCCAATCAGCGCAAAGCTCAGCGCCGAAATAATCAGCAGCGTCGGCACAGCCTGAATCAGCCGTTTCAGTACAAGGCGGGTGATGGTTCGGGCAAGCACGGTGAACTCTCAGCAGTTGCGGGGGCAGTGGTTAATCCGGCGTGGATTGCCGTTCACAGGTTCCGGCAACGGGAGCGCGATTATACCGCCGCCCGTCGGCAGGTCAAAAACTTTGTGATTCGCCGCGTGTGCCATAGACTGTGCGGGCGCTGAATGTCTGAACAGTCCGGCTGGTCAATGCTCAACAGCCTGCAATCGAAAGATGAAATCTGCCCGTCTGCTGCTCA
The DNA here is from genome assembly GCA_964457105.1 of uncultured Heliobacteriaceae bacterium. Lineage (GTDB taxonomy): Bacteria > Acidobacteriota > Blastocatellia > RBC074 > RBC074 > DASRDU01. The sequence continues at coordinate 9,733 of CAYWDW010000018.1, read as the reverse complement.
ATCAGCTTGCCAAACCAAACATTGCGCCGGCGCGTGGCTGGATGCTCGCCTGCGGCCCGACGGTCACGGCTGAAAGTTTCGCGTGGCGTGATGAAGACTGCGCAGTGATGAATGCGCAACCGGCCTTCAGCCCGCAGCGGCGTCTGGCTGTCATCGGCGATGTGTGGCTGAGCAACAGCGCGCAGTTATTACGCGAAGCCGGATTGCCGCCGACCACAGATGACGCAGGCATCATCGCCGCGCTGTGGGAACGGCACGGGCAGGCCGCCGTCACGCAGCTTCAGGGCATGTTCGCCTTTGCCGTGTGGAACCTGGCGCAGCGCGAACTGTGGCTGGCGCGTGATGCCGTCGGCGCGCGCACGATCTATTACACGACCGCAGGCGCGACGCGCTTTGTGGCGCCAAAGCTGCAAACGCTGGCGCGACGATTGTCGCCTGACATTGATCTGATCGCATTGCGTGATTATCTGTGCTGCGCGTTTGTGCCAGGTGAACGAACGATGTGGCGCGGCATCAGCGAACTGCGGCCCGGCACGCTGCTGCGCCTGCCCGCCGATGAAAAACAGATTTACTGGCAGGTGCGCGAACAGCTTGCCGAATCTGCTCAGTCGCTTGCCTGGCACGCGCAAACGCTGCGCGCTGAACTTGACAAGGTCATCGGCGAGTATCTGCCCGCGCAGGCTCCGGTCGGCGTTTATTTGTCAGGCGGGCTTGATTCAAGCTGTGTGGTCGCGCTCGCGGCCCGGTTGCACACGCATCCGGTTCACACTTATTCAATTCACTTCGGTGACGAGACGCCGAACGAGCTTGAATTTTCAAGCCTCGTGGCCGCGCACTGTCGCACGACGCATCACCTGATCGAAATCAGCACTGAGCAGATGTGGTCGCTGCTGCCTGAAACAATGGCGCTGCTCGATGATCCGATTGGCGATCCGCTGACGATTCCGAATCTGATTCTGGGGCGTGCAGCAAAACAGGATGTTGACGTGATTCTCAACGGCGAAGGCGGCGACCCGTGTTTTGGCGGCCCGAAGAATCAGCCGATGCTGCTCGACAGGCTTTATCGTCCCGCGATTGAACCGGACAGTGCGCGCAACCTGGTCGCGGCTTATCTGGATTCGTTTCAGAAATGCTCGCCCGATCTGCCGCGCCTGCTCAACGCCGAAGTGTGGCGCGCCGTCAAAGATGAGCCTTCGGTTTTTGCGCCTGAACTTGCAGGCGCAGGCAGCTTTCTCAATCGCCTGATGTTCATCAACACAAAATTCAAGGGCGCCGATCACATTCTGACCAAGGTGAACAATCTGACGCAGGCTGTCGGATTGCAGGGCCGCTCACCGCTTTTTGATCGGCGCGTGGTTGCGCTCAGTCAGACGATCCCGCCCGAATACAAGCTGAGCGGCGCGGAAGAAAAAGCCGTGCTCAAAGCCGCCGTGCGCGACCTGCTGCCCGACCGCATTCTGACGCGACCGAAAAGCGGGATGATGGTGCCGGTCCAGTTGTGGTTCAGAAAATACTGGCAGCGTCAGGCGCGCGCGCTGCTGCTCAGTCGCAGGGCACGCAGCCGGGAACTGCTCAATCAGGAACTGATCCGCGACTGGCTCGATTATCGCGGCGATACGTGGGGCCGTTATGGCGTGAAGCTGTGGCTGCTGGTCAGCCTTGAGCTGTGGCTGCAGGCACAGCCGCGCAGATAATCGGAAGCTGAAAGGCAGATGGCAGATGACAGATGACAGCGAGACTGCGACTTCTCTTCCTTCCGAATTCCGACTACCGACTTCCGAATTCCTCTCAGCCAAAGCTGTCAGACGAATAAACGTACACGCCGCCGCTGTCGTAATAGCCGGTGCCGACGGGGACGAGCGTATCCTGCGCGTGCGGGTCGCGGCTGCGGGCGATGCCGAGCGTGATGAGCTGCAACAATCGCTGCGGGCTGATTGATTCAAGTTCGACGCAGTGGCCTGCTTCCAGCCAGGTCATTTCTTCAGGCTGCAAACTCTGCTGCACGGGCGCGGGCAGCGCGCTGAGCGACTGCTGCTGACCGCTGCGTTCACGATTCGTCAGGACGGCGCGATGCTGCAACTGTCGTGGCATCAGGCCCAGGTCATAAACCGTCACCCCGCTTTGTCCGGCAAACCATCGTTCATCACTCATCAGCCGGTGCGTCATCTGAATGCCGTTCAGGCTGGCATCGTGCAGCGCATACACCTTCAGTTCAGGATTGCGCCGCAGCATCTGCATCACCGTGTCAAAGATATTCTGCGGATAATGATTGAGGCTCAGCACCGCGCAGTTATGCTCGAAGTGAAAATTGCTGGCGATCAGAAACTGCGCGATGGCGGCGTGCTGACACACGACGACGCGATCAAAACTGTAAGCCGTGAGGTCGCTGCTGACCTGCGCCGGAGCATTGGCTGTCGCAGGCGGCGGCAGCAGCTTTGCAATCGGGCCATTGACGCTTTGCCAGCGCGCCAGCCATGCGCTGAACTGCTCGAAACTGACGGCAGGTTCTTTCGGCCCTTTCGATGTCAGACGCTTCTGCACCAGCGGCAGAAACATCGCCGCGCCGACGACGAGGGCCAGCGCCATCGGCAGCAGGAACCACGCTGACGCTGAAACTGACAGGATCAGCAACACAAAGGCCGCCAAAAACAGAATCAGGCCGCAGCCGGTAAAGCCGATCCGGCTGCGAGCCTGACGCGCACAGAAAAAGTACCAGAGCTGGCGCGGCGTAATGAACAGCGTCTCCTGCGCCGTTGCCGCCGTGATCGTGTGCGCAAAAAACTGATCGGTATGCGTGAGGCCAGGCGTGGCTTTCGGATCAAATACAAAGGCGTGCCCGCATTGTTTGCAGCGCCCGCGGTGTTCAGTTCGTTCCTTCAGCTTGTTGTCCGTTTCGCACTTGATGCACTTCACGCCACACCCTCCGCCTGAATCAGCGTTTGCAGCCACAGGCCAGGCGCGACGGCGTTTGGAGACGTCGTTTGGAGTTCCAGCTTTAGCTGGTCTGCCTTCGATCTGACTAAAGACCAGCTAAAG
>CAYWDW010000018.1:0-6687 GCA_964457105.1 uncultured Heliobacteriaceae bacterium | reverse complement strand
GACTCAGTTTTTGTTGTTTTTGGTGTTTTTTTTTTTTCCTTTTTTTTTTTTTTTCCTTTCTATCTAAAAAACCCCCTGAAATGGCTTAACACCACCCCCCCGACTCCAAACGCCGTCTCCAAATGCTGTCTCCAGGCGCTGTCACTGCACGGTCATAATTTTGATGAAGACTGCCGACAGTCACACCTGATGTTCAAGCAGCACTTCGTAACCTTCACGTCGGCGAATCAATTTATGCTGTCCCTGTTCGATCAGCACTTCAGCCGGACGTGGCCGGTGCAGGAAGTGCGATGACATCGCGTAGCCATAGGCGCCCACATCACCAATCGCGATCACGTCGCCCGGTTTCATGGCAGGCATCCGGCAACCGCGCCCCAGATAATCACGCGAATAGGTGGTGTTGCCGCACACGTCGGTCGGGTGCAACTTATCGCCGTGATCTTTCACTGCGCTGATTTCACGATGGCCGCCGTGAACGCTGATGACGGCGATGTTGGCAATTGACGTGTCCACGCCGATGAGCTGCTTTTCGCCCTGCCATTTGACCGCCACGACCGTTGCCAGCAAAGTGCCGCAACCGGCAATGGCCGCGCGTCCGGGTTCGATGAAAAGTTCGATGGGGTGCGTGAGTTCACTGAGCTGCCGCGAGAGTTCAGCGCCGAACTGCGGCCAGTCAAAGCCCGCTTCACCGGCGCGATATGGATAGCCGAAGCCGCCGCCAAAATCGAGATACTGCCAGTCCGGCAGATGGCCGCCGGCGGCAAGCACAGCCGCAATTGATTCAGTAAAGGCCGCCGTCGCGTTCGTGCCGGTGCCGCGATAAAAATGAATGCCGCTCACCGCGAGGTCGGCGCGGGCAGCAAGTTTGACGGCCTCGCGCAATTCAGCGACGCTCACGCCAATGCGGCTGTCGCCGGTGATGTCGGGCAGGTTGAGCCGGAAGCCCAGGCGCGGCGAAAAACCCGAAAGCCGCTGCGCAGACCTGACAGCACACAGCAGTTCAAGCTGTGACAGGCTGTCAAGGTTGAGCGTGCCAATGCGGCGCTCAAGCATTTCAGCCATCTCGGCGCGGTTAAGGTTGCTGCCGCTGTAAACAATCTGCCCCGGCGCAAAGCCCGCGTGCAGGCCCAGAAACACGTCGCCCGGCGTGTTGGCGTGCAATCCCCAGCCGCATTCACGAAAGATGCGCAGCAACGCCACGTTGCCATTCACCACACTCGCAAAGAAAAATCGCGTGCGCGGAGCAGGCACGGCGCAGGTGATTTGTGCAATCGTCCGGCGCAGGCGGTCGGCTTCGTAAACATAGAGCGGCGAGCCATACGCTGCGATCAGTTGCGCTGCAAGCTCAGTTGAAATCATCGTGGACTGCGGGTTGAAGAACAGTTCCAATATTCAGTGACGGGCAGCAGGTTCACTGCCTGATTCCTGATGCCTCGTTCCTGATTCCTGAATTCCTGAAAAACGCTGATGATTTTCTCTGATGTCAGGAGTCAGGCACGAGGCATCAGGAATCAGCCTGAATTCTGCCACTCAACTGCCACCAGCGCGGCGGCAGCCAGAACGGATTATAAAGTGCCGGTCCGCTTTCTGCCGTTTCGGCGCGCAGCACCGTGCGCCGCCAGACCTGCCACGCCAGCAGCAGCCATAAAATTTCGCCGATGCGGCGACCCTGAAACTGTGCGCCAAGTCGGCCTGAAACGACACGCCGCGCCAGATCGGGTTGCCAGACGCCCTCAGCGCGCAACGCCGCCGGACCAAGCCAGCGGCCCAGTTCGCGCCACAGCGGGCCGCTGCACCATTGCGTGAGCGGCGCGCCCATGCCGCGCTTTTCGCGCCACACAACTGCGGGCGGCAGCCAGTCCTGGGCGGCGCGCTTGAGCAGATATTTTTCGCACGGCCCGCGCAAACACAGTTCGCCAGCCAGGCTGAAAGTCCACTCGGCGAGCGGCAGCCAGCAAAAGGGCGTGCGCACTTTCAGCCCGTGCGCAAAGGCCAGATTCGTCGCGCGCGGTTCGATGTTCTGCGCTCCCTTGAGCATCAGACCGGCGCGGCGCAAACGATGCAGCAGCGGCATGGACGTTGAATCATCAAGCGCCTCACCGAGCCATTGCAGCGGGTCGCGCTGCGCCGCTTCAGTCTGAAACTGCCTGGTGAACACCGACGCTTCAAAGCCGTGCAGGCGATGAAAGGTTCTCAGGTACGCCTGTCTGAAATCATCTCCGGCAGGATGCGTCTGTTCGTAAACGCCCGCCGCGATGATCGGCTTGTTCGTCCACCCGGCAAACAACTGATCGCCGCCTTCGCCGTTGAAAATGACGCTGACCTCGCGGCTCGCAGCTTCGTTGAGCAGATACAACGGCACGGTCACGCCATCACCGAAAGGCTGATCCAGCGCCTGCGCCGTTGCCACGAGCGCGCGACGAATGCGGCGCGGAGTAGCGTCAACCTTGACGAGCGGAATTTGCAGATGCTGCGCGACGCTTTCAGCAAAGGGCAGTTCACTCTGCCCATATGCGCCAAAGTCGAGCGCAAAGGCCCGCACCTGCACCCCTGCGCGCACGAGCAGCGCCGCCACCACCGATGAATCAAGCCCGCCCGACAGCAACACTCCGACCGGCTCATTTGAAAGATCAGCCGCCTGCGCCTCAATCGCCTGTTGCAACAAATGACGCAACTGCGCGATGGCGGCGGCTTCATCGCTGATTTCAGTTTCTGTCAGTTGCCATTCGTGCCACCTGCGCGCGGCGGCAACTGACTGTGAACTGCTGAATCTGATTTCGCTGCCGGCAGACACGGCGAAGATGCCTTCGACTGCCGCAAGCGGCGACGGCACCCACGAAAGGCAGGCATAAGCAGTCAGGGCTTCAGATGAAATCCGCGCAGATTCAAACAACGGCAGCAGCAGTTGCAGGCGCGTCGCAAACCAGACGACGCCGTCACGCTGCGTTACAAACAGCGGCACACACCCGAACGGATCACGCCGCACACGCAGGCCCGCCGTGTCGGCTTCAATCAGCACTCCGTCAGCGCCCGGCAACCCCGCCGCCGAAAGCGTCGCGCTCAGCGTCTGATCGGTCTGGTGAAGGCGGACACCATCGCCCGCAGACGCGAGCGCAGCGGTGAAGCATCGGTTGTGCGCATCGTTCGCTGAGCGATTTAATTGCTGAAAGGTCCGGCCTGAAGCGGCGAGGCATTTGAGCAGCAATGCCTGCGCCCTGGCGGGTGGGCCGTGATGCCAGTACCCGATGATTGCGCTCATTTCATTCGACCTGAAAGGTGGTTGAACTCAGCACGCGATCACCGAGTTTCATTTCAACCTGCCACGTTCCTTTTTCTGCCGCCGCGCCAGGCTGGCATTTGCACGAAGTCGGCCAGACCGGTTTGTCAATCTCGCGCGTCTGCCACTGATTCTGTTTGAAGATCTGCCCGTTCGGCGCAATCCAGTTGCAACTCAGCGCCAGCCGTTCGCCCGCTGGCGCATTACGCAGCGTGACGTGATAAATCACCTCCTCGCCGTTGCGCGTGACGGTTGACAGGTTGTCGCCGCTGTCCGTTGTGCGCGTGATGCGCCCGCTGTCGGCATTGATGCGGGCAAAGGCGGCGTTGCGCTGTGCGCTCCACCAGAAGAACGCGGCAATCAGCGCCAGCACGGCCAGCGCGCCACCGGCGATCATCAGCCTTTTGCGCCGCTGCTTTCCGGCCAGCGATTCCCGGCGCTGCAACTGCGCCAGCGCATCGTCAATCAGATCGGTCGGCAGGTTGAGTTCCTGCAAAATCTCCTCGACCTGTGCGCGACTGAGCGAGTCGGCCTCGAAATCAGCGCGCTGCTGCTGCAATCGCGTGACTTCGGCCACGACCTGCGCGACCTGTTCGTTTCTGAGCCGTTCGCGTGTTTCCATCGGCGCCCTTTCACATCGGCAGATGGACGGCGAGCTGATAATTCACGATCCATCTGCGGACCTGTTGCGGTGATTCAACCGGCAATGGATGCTGACAAGTCAGAGCGGAAACGATTATAGTTACGCGCTGTCCTGCAAGCTATGAAACCTGCACCTGAAATCATTATCTTTGACGCTGCGCGCAGCGGCGCTGATCATCAATGCTCTGGCGACTGACAACTTCATTCCTGAACCGATTATGAACGCAGAAATCCGCAGTCTTTTTCCCGTCACGAACAATTACATCTATTTCAATCACGCCGCCGTGTCGCCGCTGCCGGCGCCGGTTTACGACGCGATGGAGCAGCACCTGCGCAGTCTGCGCGAGCAGGCGCTGGTGGACTGGTCGGCATGGGGCGCGAAAGTCCGGCGCGTGCGCGAACTGTGCGCGCAACTGATTAATGCAAAGTCGCGTGACATTGCCTTTGCCGCGAACACTTCAACCGGGCTGTCGCTGGTGGCCAACGGCATTGACTGGCAGGCGGGCGATAACATTGTCAGCGCCGATTGCGAGTTCCCGGCCAATGTGCATCCCTGGCTGCGCATCAGCCGCGAATACGGCGTTGAATTGCGGCGGGCGCCGGAACGCGATGGGCGGCTTGAAACCGCAGAAATTCTCAGTCTGATTGATGACCGCACGCGGGTCGTGGCGCTGAGCTTTGTCGAATTTGCGAGCGGCTTTCGCAACGACCTGGCGACCATCGGGCGCTATTGCCGCGAACGCAACGTGCTGTTTGTGGTGGACGGGATTCAGGGGCTTGGCGCCTTGCGGCTGGATGTCGAACGCGACTGCATTGATGCGCTGTCGGCAGACGCGCACAAATTTCTGCTCGGCCCTGACGGCGTGGCGCTGTTTTATGTTTCCGAGCGCGTCAGGCCGCGCATCAGGCCGACGCTGGCCGGCTGGTTGTCGGTGAAAGATCCAGACGATCACGGCAATCTGGCGCAGGGCTTTGCCGAAAGCAGCAAGCGTTACGAACCAGGTTCGCTCAACAGCGCCGGCGTCTTCGGCCTCGGCGCGGCCATCGAACTGATGCTGAAAATCGGGCCGGAGCAGATTGAAAATTACCTGCTCGAACTGACCGGTTATTTGTGCGAACAGCTCGCGGCGCGCGGTTATCGCCTCGTCAGTTCGCGCCGTCCGGGCGAAGCGTCAGCCATCGTCTGCTGTCAGCACGATCATTACACGGCTGAACAACTCTATGATCGTCTGAACGAGCAGCACATCATCACGACGCCGCGTCTGGGCCGGTTGCGCATCTCGCCACATTTTTACAACACCCGCGCCGAGGTTGATCAGATGATGGCTGCATTGCCCGAATGAGAAAGCAACGACTGACTTGAGCGAACCAGGCAGTCAACTTATGATCTGTCGGCCATCGTCACAATTATAGCGATTTGCAGATGGCTGCGACCGGAGGAATTCGGAATTCGGAATTCGGAATTCGGCAGTCGGAAGCTGAAAGCGAGATGACAGATGACAGATGACAGGAAGCAGCGAGACTGCGGCTTCTCTTCCTTCCGAATTCCGAATTCCGAATTCCTCCGGTCGCACCACGTGACACTCGCCATAACAACATAAACACAACGAGGAGAGATCAATGTCTGCCAGAATCATCATCAACAACAACGGCTCCATCAAGGTTGAAGGCGAAATCGAACTTTATGACGGGGCCGGCGGGAAATACGAACTCGGTGACAAAAAAGCCATCTTTCTGTGCCGGTGCGGCGCGAGCAATAACAAACCTTTCTGCGATGGTTCGCACAAGGTGTGCAGCTTTCAGTCGCAGGTCGTGGCCTTTGACCTGACCGCGCCCAAACCAGCCGCATAAGCTGACCAGTCTGTGACAAAAATGACAGGCGGCCAACAGTGGTTTCTGATCGAAAGCCACTGTTCGCCGCCTGAATTATTACCGCTGCCGATTCAGCCCGGCCCGCGCACAGCGGTTGCAAGCCTTCCGCACGGATTCCCCCGCCACATCTTCAACTATCCCTGCCTCAGCCGTTTGAAAGCGTGAACTCGTCAATCGGCTGAAGGCCGGGACCAGTGGATTGATGCTCAGCCTCGCAGCTTTGTCATTCTGTCAGAAAATTATCACTGGAATGTGAGATTTATTCTGAAGCATGTCCAGGGGAGATGCGATCCGGTCGGCGTGGGTCATTATTTTACCGGAGGATGAATTGCCCTGTCAGTGAAAGCAGAGTCCATGTCATTTAATAAAACCAAAGCTCTCCAGGCTGCCGCAAAGCTGGTTCAGCAGGGGCGGCATCAGGCGGCGATTGAAGAGTACCGCGAAATTCTGCGTAATGATCCGCAGGATGTCGCCACGATGAATGTGTTCGGTGATTTGTGCGCCAGGGCTGGCAATGCGGCAGAGGCCGTTTCCGTCTTTGTGCGGATTGCCGACAAATACATCAAGCAGGATTCGATGCCGCGGGCGATTGCCATGCTGCGCAAGGCGCTCAAGCTCTCGCCTGACAATACCGATGTCGGCATCAAACTGGCGACGCTCTATTCCCGCCAGAATCTGCACGTCGAAGCGCAGCAGCAATACCTCGTGGTCGCCGATCAGTTATTGCGCCAGGGCCGCCGCGATGAAGCCTTCAGCTTTTATGAGAACCTGATCAAAGCTGATGCCGCCAACACCGCGCTGCAGGTCCGCGTCGCGGAATCTTACCTGCGCGTCGAAAAATATGACCGGGCCGCTGAACTCTTCGGTGCGGGTGCGCAGGTCCACAATGAAGCCCT
>CAYWDW010000017.1:0-18576 GCA_964457105.1 uncultured Heliobacteriaceae bacterium | reverse complement strand
GGCTTCAGTCAGCAGCGAGCGCGCTTCCCACAGTTCAGGAAAGAACTTTTTGTCGAGCGTGACTTTCAGATACGACGAACCGCTGCTGCCGCCTGTCCCCATGCGCAAACCGATGGTACGCTCGACCATCTGAATGTGGCGCAGTCGCCAGCTCACAATCAGTTCGTCAAATTCCGTCAGCCGTTCACACAGATCAATCCAGTCGCGTTTGTTTCGCTCGTCACGGTACACGGCCAGAATCGCCTGGGCGCGCGCCTGAAAGAGTTCGTCTTCAGACGCTGCGGCTGTGACCGGCGGCATTGCGCCCGTCGCAGCCAGCGCCTCAAAAAACACATCGCGCAATGAAGGCTCGCGCAGGCGGCGTTCGAGTTTGGCGTGCATGTCCGGCGTCGGCTCGTGATACCGCAGCATCTTTGCGTCTTTCATCCCGCACAGAAATTCGATTTCGCGGAACTGTTCGGACTGAAATCCGCTCGCCGGGCGCAGCCTCCCGCGAAAGGCCAGGAAATGCGTCGGCAGCATCGTTTCCAGAATCGTGAACTGTTCGACCAGCACGCGGGCAATCTCGGTGCAGCGCCGCAGCAGTCGCGCCGCTTCATAAACTTCATCACGCGAACCGGGATGCGCTGCGGCATCGCGCAGGCTCGTCACGACGGCGTCGAGTTCGTGCAGCAGTTGCTTGAACCATAATTCGTAAGTCTGGTGAATGGTAATGAACAGCAGTTCGTCGTGATGCGGCGGTGATGATTGCGGATGCTGCAGGCCAATGAGGTCGGTCACGCGCAGGTAATCGCCATAGGTCAGCCGCTCGTTGTTTGCTTCAGATGATTGCGCTTTGGACATAAATTCTCAGATGGGTTTATGGCCGCCCGGTCCGGTTTTTCTTTTCGTTCAGGCTGGCCAGTTTGCTTTTGTACCACTCGTCATCGGAGTTGTCGGTGTCGTTATTTTTTCGCGCCAGGCGGGACTGATTGAATTGCTCCAGCGCCTGAATGGCGCCTTCATAATCCTCCAGGTGTTCGAGCGAATCAACCAGCGCCAGGTAAATATACGGCGCGGTGCCCACGCGCGCGAGCGCCTGGCGCAGCATGACGACCGCCGCGCCGTATTTCTGCTGCTTCATCATCATGCGCCCGGCGTAATAAAAAGCCATCGGGTAACGGTCGCCCGAACGCGCAATCAGGCGACGATAAGACTCTTCGGCTTCACGCGCATTGTCGAGTTTGCTCAGAATGGCCGCCAGTTCCCATTCAATGGCCGAGACTGAAGTGCCTTCTTCGCGCAGGGCCGACTGATACAGCGTGACGGCGCGTGTCAGGTTGCCCCGGTCGCGTTCGCTGCGAGCCTGCTGCAACAGCCTGAAGGTGTCTGCCGTGACTGTAACGACCGGCAGCGCCGGGCTGCTGGTTTTCACTTCGGGCCTGGCGTTGACGGCCAGCACGGTTTCGCGGCTGCGGTCAGCGCCGGGATCAAATTTCAACTGTTCGGCCAGCAGACGCGCGTCATCGTGACGCGGATCAAGCCGCAGCGTGACGATGAGTTCCTCGCTCGCCGCTTTGACATTGCCCTGCTGCGCGTAAAGCTGCGCCAGGTTGTAATGCGCATCGGCAAACCCGCCGCGCTCTTCGGCAATCGCTTTGAGAAATGACTGCTGAGCTTCATCAAAGCGGCCCAGGCGCACCAGCATCAGCCCCAGATTATTCGAGGCGCGGGCGTAATGATTGAAGCGTTGTTCGAGGGCGCGGCGATAGGCTTCCGCGGCCTGCTCGTTCTGCTGCAATCGCGCATAGGCATTGCCGAGGTTGTAATAAGACACCGGGTCGTTGCCCCGGCTTTCGTGAATCGCCTGGCGATATTGCGCAGCGGCGTCAGCGTCGCGTCCCGCCTGGGCAAGCGCCTGAGCATAAGCGAAACGCGCCGCGCGCAAACGGGCAGGCTGTGCGGCGGCGGCCTCGACCGCCTGGCGCAATTCATCCAGCGGGTCGGCGGGGGGCTGTGATTGGGCGGCGGTTTTTGGCGCACCGGCCACCGGCGTCTGTGCCGATGCGGTGGCCAGGCAGAACCCCGCAACCAGCAGGGTCGTCAGAAGGGTAAGAATTTTGGCGGTCGCGGACATGACTTTGCTGCGGGGCAGGGTGTCAGTGAAAGCAATGCTGGCTCAGACGGCTTCGGCTTCAATCAGCAGCGTGCCGCGCAGAACCGGCACCCGTTTCGCCAGCCGATGCCAGAGGTCTTCAATCTTTCCGATCAACGGGTAGTGACCAAAAATATTGTGGTGCTCAATGTATTCAATGCTGATCGGGGTAAATCCGGTCAGGCTGAAGATCCGTTTGATTTCATGGGGCCGGTTGAATTTGAACTGAGTCGGATAGACATCCTGTGCCGCGCGCCCTTCGATGCGCGACACGATCAGCGGGTGCAGCCGGTTCGGCACCGTGCGCGCAGTCAGCGAAACAATATCGAGCGCATTCGGCGTAAAAATAATCAGCCGCGCTCCCGGACGCATCACGCGCCTGATTTCAGTCAGCGCAGGCACGGGACGCGCGACATGCTCAAAGACCATGTTGCTCGTCACCAGATCAAAGCTCGCGTCGGCAAACGGCAATGCCTCAGCGTCAGCCATCAGCCGATCACGACAGGAAACATTGTCGCGCAACGCCGCGAAATCAAGGTCAATGCCCACCAGCCGCGCAGACCGGGCAATCAGTTCGTTTTCCAGTTCCTGCCCACCGGGCAGCCAGGGATAAATCAGCTTGCGCCCGCAACCGACATCAAGCCAGTTCATCGCAGGCTTCAGCCGCCGGTCAACACGGTCAAAGTAGATTCGCTGCGGGTGCGTAATGCGGAGCTTTCCTGGCGCTTTCGTGCGTGTCATCGCTGGCCGCCTCTGCTGTTCGGTGGTCATTGACTCGTTCTTTCTGTCTCAGGGCGGATAAGGATGACATGTGCTGATGTTCAGCGCGCGGGTGCATCAGCGCTCCTGCAGACTGATGGCCGGGCGCGTGGTGGAATCGGTCATCTGATATTTGAAGATCACGCCGTTCGCGCCGACAACCCAGCCGCAGTCCGGCGCGGTGAAAAACAGGCGCGTCAGGCTGGCCCGCGTTTTCAGCGGAATGTCTTCCCAGGTGCTGCCGCCATCGCGCGTGTGCAGCAGCGTCCCGCGATTGCCCGCCGCCCAGCCTTCCCTTGAATTGACAAACCACACAGCGTTGAGGTCTTCAGTCGTGCCGGATTCCAGCGCACGCCAGCGATTGCCGCCGTTCGTCGTCGCCAGAATCGTGCCTTCAGCCCCAACCGCCCAGCCGCGCTTTGCGTCAATGAACTGCACGTCAAAAAGTGTTTTCGTCGTGCCGGTGGGCTGTTCGTTCCAGTTCTCGCCGCCGTCAACCGTGCGCAGCGCCACGCCCCCTGCGCCGACAATCCACGCCTGCAAATTATCAAGCACCGACAGGCCAAAGAGAATCTTGCGCACCTGCGCGGCACGCTGAAGCTTCCAGTTGCGGCCACCGTCGGTCGTCACCAGAATCGTGCCGGTTTCACCGCACGCCCAGCCGGTGCGGTCGTCAGCGAATTGCAAACGCAGCAGCGATTCGCCGCCGTAGCGCACCAGCGTAACGCTTTTTGAATAGACCGGACGCGCCAGCGAAGCCATGCGCCAGTATGATCCGGCATCAGACGTTGACAGCAGAAACGAACGCTCCGCCGGAGTGCGATTGTCGGTGCGATTGAACAGGCTGTATTCACCGAGCAGAAAGCCGCGCTGCGTGTCAAAGAAAAACAGGTCGCGCAGCAGTTCGTGATTGGCCAGTTGCGTTTTCTTCCAGTGCTGCCCGCCGTCTTCGGTCGCAAGCACCATGCTGTTGCTGCCGACAATCCAGCCGTGTTCACGATCCGCAAAAAAGACTGATGAAAGCCGCGCCAGCACGCCGCTCGTCTGCGGCACCCAGCGCAGCGTGGCCGGCAGCGTTTTCGGCGCTTCAGTCGCCGGCACCTGCTGTGCGCGCACCGATTGTGCCAGCACGAGCAGCGCCAGTCCCGCAATCAGCCATCGCTCCAGTGATTTCAGACGGCAGTTCAGCATCTTTCCTGACCGGCTCCCGCGAAAAACAATGCGGAGGCGAAATCATGCACGGGCGCCGATCTCCCTGATTTCGCCTCCGCCCTTTCACCGCAGAGACACGCGCGGCACGGGTCTTCAGCGCGGATAAGCAATCGTGCGCATAAATGAACCGAGCGTGATCACCTGCATCACTTGCTCAACTTTCTTGAATTTATTGCCTGGCACGACGACGACATCGCCCGGCGTCAGAAAGAACGCCGAACCCCGGCCACTCTGCATCTCCTTGAGGTTGACCGGATAGGGCCGGATTGAGCCGTCAGCCTGCATGCGCAGCACGCTGATCTTTGCCCGGTCGCCATACCGCGTAATGTCACCGGCTTCGGCAATCGCTTCCATCAGCGACATCCGGCGATTCATGTCAAACACGCCCGGCTTGTTGACATCGCCGATGACCATATACTTGAGGCTGCGCGACTGCACAATCTGCACGGTCACTTTGGGTTCGATGATGTATTCGCTCAGCTTGTCGGCAATCTCTTTCTGCACGTCCTCAGCCGTGCGCCCGACCATCACGATCTGGCCGATCAGCGGATAATTCAGGCGGCCATCGGGCGGAATGGTAATGTTGAGCATTGAATATTTGTCGTGATTGAAGACCAGCACCGACACGACATCCTGCGGGCCGAAGCGCAGCGTCTTGAAATAATTGTTCAGGTAAGGCTGAATTTCAGCCTCGGCTTCAGTTTCAAGTTCGCGGCGTCCGGCCTGCCGGTCCGCCTCCGTCAGCGACTTGTCGTCTTTCTGAGTTCCGCCCGTGACGCCTTCATCGGGCGACATTCGTTCGGCGGGCTTTGCTTTTTTCGGCTCTGATTTCTTCTCCGTTTCCTGCGCCGGAATCAGGCTCGTCAGGATTCCGGTCAGCAGCGCGACCGCGAGAAATCTGACACAGTAGTTAAGTGATCTTTTCATGCTGACCTCCGTTAAGGAACCCGGGAATCAACCCGGCATTCCCCCTCAATCCGGGGTTTCAGTCGTGCGACTAACGCCCGCGCCCGAACAGAATGATCTTGATGGACTCAAGCATGATCCACAGATCAAAGAGCAGCGACGCGTTCTTGATGTAATACAGATCGTATTGCAGTTTCTGGATGGCATCTTCGACTGAAGCGCCGTAGTCATACCTGACCTGCGCCCATCCGGTCACGCCCGGTTCGACCAGGTGGCGCTGCGAATAAAACGTGACCAGTTCGCTCAACTGCTCGACGAAAAATGGCCGCTCCGGGCGCGGGCCGACAAAAGCCATTTCGCCTTTGAGCAGGTTGATGAACTGCGGCAGTTCATCAATTCTGACCTTGCGAATAAACCGCCCGACGCGGGTCGTCCGGTCGTCATCTTTCGCGGCCCAGACCGGCCCGGACTTTTCGGCATCTTCGCGCATCGAACGAAACTTGATGATCGTAAAGAGCCGCCCGTTCTTGCCGACGCGCTCCTGTCGGTAAAAGACCGGCCCCGGCGATTCGAGTTTGATGGCGATGGCCGTGATCAGCCAGAGCGGCGAAGAAAGGATGATGCCGACGATGGCAATCAGCACATTCAGCGCGCGGCGCACGGTCATCCAGATGCGGCTGCGCTTGCTGCCGCCGGAAAAGATGATCCAGCTTGGCCGCAGCATTTCGACGCTGATGCGCCCCGTCACGCGCTCATAGAGCGCCGTGCCTTCCTCGATCACCGCGCCGCCCTGCAACCGCAGTTGCAGCAACTGATCCACCGGCAGATGGCCGCGCCGGTCCGGGAGCGCGACCACGACCCGGTCCACCTTCTCGCGCTCGACGATTTCATTGAGATCATTGACGACGCCGACCACGCTTGGATTGAAGAGACTGCGACCAACTTCAGTTTCGTCCTCGCTGACAAAACCGACGACGCGATAACCCAGGTCACGGCGCGAGAGCACTTCTCTGGCCAGTTCCACCGCGCTGGGGCCGGTGCCGACAATCAGAATGCGTTCGCTCAGCGCCGGATGACTCAGCAGCCAGTGAATGACCACGCGCCAGATGAACATCAGAAAGAGCGTGATCATCAGCGACATAATCGGCACGCCCTTCGCGTAACTCGCCTCGCCGCCCTGGTCGTTGTAACCGAACAGCATGCGCGGAATCAGCAGAAAGATCAGGCCGAGAATCATCCAGGCCACCGCCACCGCCTGCACGATGCTGGCAAACAGGTCGCGGCGTGAACGCGCCGTGGAAATGTCGTAGAGGCCGAACAGATAGAAAATGAACTGACAGAGGAAAGTGACGATCAGGATGCGGGCCAGATCCCAGGAATTTGAGGTGACTTCTTCAAAGGTGGTGCCGTATTCCCAGCGCAGCCGCCAGTACAGGCTCAACAGCACAGCCGAAATCACCAGGCCGCTCTCGACCACAAAAAGGGTGAAAGTCCTGAGCCAGATGTCACGTTTAGCCATGGCAGCCCCGTCCCTGCGTGGCGAATTTCATTATCCTGGAGCGGCGTCTGTGCATACCTGCTGAAGACTGAGCTAACGCAGACCACTGTGACCAGCGTCTGTCGTGCTGCGGCCCGGATTCGGTTCCGGCCCTTTTTTGCTGAGGCCGATGCGCGCGGCCAGTCTTTTCAAACCGGTCGGCAGCCACCGCGTCCGCTTGTTTTCAGTGTAATAGTATTCGTAGTAATAACCGTCATCCTCATCTTCCTGCGCGCCATTGAGGACCACGCCCAGCATCCGCGCCGGAGACAGGGCCTCAATCGCCCGCTCCACCGTTGCGTAAGGCGCCGCGCCCGAACGCACGACCATCAGCACGCCGTCGGAATGATTGGCCAGCAGCCGCGCATCAGCAAACGGCGTCACGGGCGGCGAATCGAGAATGATGAAATCAAAATATCCCCGGAACTCTCCGATGACTTCACCGAGCAGCGCGCCGGAAAGCAACTCAGTCGGGTTACGGGTTTCGCCTTTGACCGGCAGCACGTAAAGCTGATAATCCTCATCCAGATCAGGCTCCGTGCTTTTGCCATAAACGCGAATCACCGGATCCATCACTTCACAATCACCCGCCAGAATTTCCGTCAGCCCCATGGTCGGCGCGATCCCGAGATAAGAGGCCACGCTGGGCCGACGCAGATCGCTGTCTATCAGCAACACCCGGCGGCCTCTGGAATTGGCCACTGCCCAGGCCAGATTGAGCGAAGTCGAGGTCTTCCCTTCCCCGGCAATGGCGCTCGTCACGACCACGACCTGCGTCAGGCGACGTTCGGCTTCGTGAAAAAGCTGCGTGCGCAAAGTCCGATACTGCTCGCTGACAATCGAATGCGGCTCGGTCACGGCAATCAGGCGCGGATGCACTCTGGACGGATCAAGGTGCAGCGACAGTGAAACCTTCGGTTCTACAGTCTGCGGCGGTCGGTATCTGGCGCGCAGGCTTGATTGATAAGGCCTCGGCGCAGCCTCCTGCGGTCTGGCCGGGACGAGCGCGCTTTGATTGTTCAGCGCGGCCTG
Organism: uncultured Heliobacteriaceae bacterium; assembly: GCA_964457105.1. Lineage (GTDB taxonomy): Bacteria > Acidobacteriota > Blastocatellia > RBC074 > RBC074 > DASRDU01. The sequence goes on along the minus strand of CAYWDW010000017.1, from coordinate 10,996 downwards.
TCCATCGGCACGCTGAACCGGCACGGCAGAGATAAATCCCTGTTCGGTATTTGGCGCTGCCGGTGCCCGGTCTTCAGCCAGGAAAGCGTCCGGCAGGTACGACAGCACGCCGCCCTGATTTGAGCGCGGATGGACCGGCGCGCCAATCATCTCAGGCAGTTCGATCTCCTGATCGGGTGCGACTTCGGGGCCGACGGTGACGTCGGCCAGCGGATCGCGCCTCCGGTCAGGTTGAATATGATGGTCGCGCTGCAGCGCATCAAAAATACGTCCCATTGTTTTTTCCAGCGACAGTGATGATTCAGTTTCGAGTGGTGAGTGACGAACCGGGTGTCAGACGGTTGTCCTTCAGGCAGCCACTGGCGCGACCGGATGACAGTCTTTACCGCCTGTCTCTGACGTGCTGCCATATTATGCGGGCGTCACAAGCCGCCCTGAATTTTCAAATCAACCGACCAGCACAGCCTACTTCAGGGGCCGCGTCGGAGCTTTGCCTCTGGCGGCGACGGCATCCTGCGCCTGCAATCTTTCAGGCTGGCCGTAGCTGTTCCAGCTTTCCTCGATGCCATCCCGCAGAATCGGCAGAGCCGGCAACCCGCCCAGCAGCGACTCTTCCGGGTCTTCTTCAATCATCGGCTTGAGCAGGTCGAGCGATTCGACGACCTCGGTCACAATTTCCGGCGTGATCTGCTGCGCGCTCATCGCAAATCCGGTGAGCAGCGCATTGTCGCAGATATTATTGATCAAACGCGGAATGCCCTCGGATGCCCGGTAAATCAGCGCGACAGCTTCCGGCGTAAACAGATCCTGCCGGGTTGCACCAGCCGTTTTGAGCCGCGCGCGAATGTAAGCCGAGACTTCATCGGCGCGCAGCGGCTTGATTTCACAGCGCAGGCTGATGCGCTGTTTGAGCTGACGCAGCGCCGGGTCATTGAGAATCTGCCGCAGTTCCGGCTGACCGGCCAGAATGATCTGCAACTGTTTTTCAGTGTAAGTCTCGAAATTGAGCAGCAGCCGGATCTCTTCGAGCAGTTTATGATCCAGTCCCTGCGCTTCATCCACGATGATGACGCTGCGCAAGCCGCGCGCGTGTCGCATCATCAGCAGCTTGCCGAGTTTCATCAGCAGATCGGAACGCGATGAATACTGCGTAATGCCAAAGCTCGTCGCCAGATAATGGTAAAACTCCGGCACGGTCAGGCCGGGATTAAAAATGTAGGCCGTCAGCACGCTGCGATCAAGCCGCGCCAGCATCGCGCGCAGCATCGTCGTTTTACCTGTGCCGACCTCGCCGGACGCGACAATCAGCCCCTTGCCGTGCTGAATCCCGTAATGCAGATTGGCCATCACTTCACGATGACTGGCCGTGAAATAGAGGAAGCGAGGATCAGGGGTCAGACTGAAGGGGATGTCTCGCAGTCCGTAAAATTGTCTGTACATAAGGTGAGTCTCTCAAAAGGCCTGGGGACGGAAAACCAAGGATCAGGTACCAGAAGCCGGGCGGTAGTTTAGCAGCTATCGTCCCGGCTCCCAACAGGATAATTTCAATAGGCTCCGCCGGTAAACAGGTTCAGCACCTTCGATAATTCCAGCACCTTGACCAGCACCGGCACCGAAATCACCAGCCCGACGACAATCACCACCGCCGTGACCATGCTCAGTAACCGGCGGCGCTGCTCCTCATATTCCGTCACAATCTCAGGCACCGTGACCAGCAGCGGCAGTTTGGTGTAATGCTCCACGTCCCTGGCGTCACGGATCGTAAAAAGGTAGCGCGCCTCAAAGGCCATCGCCACTGCCAGCCCGGACAGAAAACCGAGAATCAGCGACAGCGGATAGAGCAGCGAACGGCGCGGGTACATCGGAGTTTCAGGCAGGCTGGCCGGATCCTGAATGTGGAAGGTTTCGCCGTTGAAATCATCAATCAGGCGTTTGCCGAATTCCGCATTCTGTTTGCGCAGCAGCAGTTCGTCGTGCTGCTTTTCGAGCGTTTTGTAATCGCGCTCGATGCGCTCCATCTCGGCGCTCAGCGGCGGAATGGAACGCAACTGAGCCTGCAGGTTGGCATACTCGGCGTTCATTCGATCCATTTCCGTCTGCCGCCGGGCGAGGTCTCTGCGGCCTGCGTCAATCTGAATCTGCAGATTCTCGACCTGTCCGCTGCCCTGCCGGACCTTCTTGATCCGATTGCGCTTGTCCTCGGCTTTTTTCTCCAGACTGGCCAGTTCATCGTTGACCTTGTCAAGCTGCAACTGCACCGTTTTCACATCAGGATGCTTATCCGTGTAGATGCTTTTGAGGTTCTGAAGCTGCGCTTCGAGATCGGCGCGCTTGACGCGCAATGGGCCTTCAATCGGTCCGGCGTCAGTTTCAATCAGCGGATCATCATTGGCGCGGTCTTTGGCCATTTGCATCATCTGCTCGTAACTCGCAATGGTGTTCTGCAAGCTGCCAATCTGAGTCTGCTGCGCCAGCATCTGCTGACTGAGACTGGTCATTTCGCCGACGATGCTCTGCATCTGACCCTGCATCACCGAAGGGTGTTCGATAATGTATTTGGTGCGCTGAGCGATAATGTCATCAAGCTGCTGCTTGACATGCTTGAGTTCATTATCCAGATGGGTCACGGTCTGCGCTGCATCGGTGCGGGTTCTGACCAGATTCTCATTTGAGAATTGCGAAGCCAGTTCCGCCGTCACGGCCTGGGCCACTTCCGGGTGCTGATCTGAAAAGCGAATCGTGAAAGCATTGTAGCCGGAACCCATGTTCTTGATTTCGACTTCAATGTGATCCTGCATGGTTAACACCACCTGCTCGGTCGGCGCCTTTTGCGATCTCAGCGATTTGTACAGATCATACTTTTCAATCAGCGCTTGCAGGCTGGAGCGGCTCGTCACAGTCTGCTTGATCGTACTCAGCCGGGAACTGATGTCTACCATGACCGGACTCCTGGCAACGTCCGGGCTGACCTTTGGCGGATCAACGATGATCAGTGATTGTGATTCGTAAATGTTTGGCAGTTTGCGAATGGCATAGCACAGCGTAGCGCTGACGAGCAGAAACGGCACCAGCACAAAGTAGCGCCGCCGCCACAGAATTTTAAGATACTCAGATGGTTGTCTGACTCTGAAACTGGCCATAATTGATTCTCCTGAGGGGGCGGTCGCGTTATCTTCTCACGCCCCACGAAAGCTAGTAAACGAGATTCACGGATTTCTTGCCAAAGCATTTGTTCCCTGTTGCGCTGCCGGGAGGCCCGGTGCAGGCTCTGCCTCAGCAGGCGAGGCTGAAACGCGGCTGAAGCTGACGGTAGAAAGCTGCAACTAACAGAAGCGCCGCCACAGCCCGGCCTGACTGCGACGGCCCCTGAAGTGCCTGCCTGGCTTGATAAAGGAGGTATTCGGGCACGCCTTGATGGGGGAGGTGAATAAACAAACGTGCCGCAACTCTGCTTCCGATCTGAAAAATAACTGCTTGTCAGTCCTGCTGATTTCCGGCACGAAACCGGCGCCTGGCCGCCGCTGCCAGGCCGCACAGACCGCCGCCCAGCAACAGCAGCGTGGCTGGTTCAGGAACAGCGCCGGTCGGGCCGGTCAGCACTGTCAGTTTGGCGCGAATCTGGCTGGGCGGATTGCCGATCCCGCCACTCAGCGGCGGATTGATGGATGTGGTCGGCTCAATCGTCAGTTGAAACACCGTGCCTGACGCGGAAGTAAAGGTCAGCGTCAGGGGGCTGTTCCACTGAATTTCAGTACTCGAAGCGGTCTCAATGATCCGTCCCGTCAGATTGCCATTGAAAGTCTGCGGGGACACATCGCCCGGCACCGTGAAGGTGACGGTTAACTGAAAAGTCGCGCCGCCGAAACTTGGCCCCTGAGCCAGCGGCAGCCGCGAATTCGAAGTGACATTGAAGACTCCGAGCGTCACATTGGTGACTTCACCAGGATTGATGGCCACGTTGATCTGATTCGGGGCCGACACGAAACTGATGGTAGAACTGGTGCTGCCGGAAGTGGCCGTAATGGTCGTTCCTCCGCCAGACACCGTAGCCCCGGAAGCCCCGGCATGGAAACCGCCTGAAGTGTTGGCCTGAAGCGTAATCGGATCAGCCAGCGCTCCCATCGTAAACATGACCAGACAGCCCAGGCAGGACAGCACGTAGCAGGAAAATCTGCTTTTCAGGTTATAAATCATAAAACAGGTACTCCTTTGATTACCCTGATCGCTGCCGGCTGACGCCAGGTAATTTCCCGATGCGGGTTATTTATTTCGCCGAAAGTCAGGCCACCCGCGGCTGAACCGCTGAGAGCCTGGCAGGGTTCAGAACCTGGAACCGCTGCATTCAAAATCTCAAAAGCCTCCGACACCATGACCGGAATTATCTTATCGCCAGGCTGCCTCAGTTACGGCAACTCTCCGGCGCAGGTCAGACATCACTGAAAACGCGATCAGGCTGGTCAGTATAAACTGCAAAATCAGCTTTGCTTCCCGAAGGTGCCTGAGCTTTGACTGAATCACTGATCTGTTCAACTGATGGAATAGCTGAATATTTCTTCCCGGTTTTCGCCAATCACTGGCCGGAAGCAGGGAGAAAACAACTCTGGCGAGCGTGAGGGGGACTGCACCAGCGCATCCGAGGGGCTGGTGATTACTGCTGCCTGAAATTCAAATCCAACAAGACTCAGGCCCAGACGGAAAACTCCGGCTGGAGAGATTCCAGTCCCTCCGGCTGATCTGATCCGACTGTCCCAGTGAAGTTCCGCGCCAGGATACACCGCGGTTCGCATCGCCGTCAAGAAGTTCATAACCGGCGCGCACTTTCAGGGCTTTCTCCTGACGTCCTGTTCGCTGTTGACGAAGACCAGCGACAGACCGCAGAATCTGTTTTTCCACCTGCCCCTGGTGGTTCTCGTGCCGTCGGCTCTAAACAATCAGCGTTCGCTGCCTTTGCCTATGATTACCAGAGTGCTTTTCGGAATGACTATCCTGCTGGCGGTGGCGATCTGCTCCGCGGCCTCGTCCGCCTCTGCCCAGGGGGTGGGCAAACTGCCAACGATCAAACCGCCCAAATCGAAAACATCCTCTTCCACCAGAAAATCAGGAACCCGGAAAACACAGCCGGGGGCGAAAAGTTCTGCCGGAACAGGAACTATGGCCAATCCGGCAACGAGTTCACCAGTATCCGTCAACTATGCGCGTGAACCTGAAGCGACGCCGCAGCTCAGCTTCAATGTGGCGGTCGAAGGCAGACTGACCCCGCAAACATCGGGCCGAATCACCGCCACCAGTTTCTATGACGAATACAAACTGACGGCGACCGCCGCCGATCTTTTTACCATTCGTCTTGAAACGCCTGACCCGTCACTGCAAATTCAGATTTTTGACAGCAACCATCAGGGCCTGCCTATCCGGCGGGCAGGCGACTTTGAATGGGAGCTGCCGGACAAAACTCTGCCCGCGGATGGCGAATATCGCGTGCGAATTCTCAAGACGGATGCCAGCGACAAGGCTCCGGCCATTGCCTATACGCTCAATATCAACCGCACGGGGCTGACCGAACAGGGCTATCAGACGCGATTTGAACAGATCATCAAAGCCTTCAATGCGTCTGAAGGAAAAAACGCCCGCGAGGCCATTGCCGGAATCGAAGAACTCGTCCGGCTTGACCCGAAAAAATCCAGGGGCTACGAAATGCTCGGCGTCCTCTGGCTGTATCACGGTCAGGATCTCAATAAGGCAGTCGGCCTGATGGAACAGGCCATCAGACTGGGCGGAGCGGCGACATTCCAGGTTGCATACACTCAGGGCCGGAAGCCGGATAAGAAAGATGTCGCCAATCTGAGCAAAGGCTGGCTCTCCATTCGCCCTGATCAGGCAGAGATGGCTGATCTGAATTCGCAAAGGCGTTATTTCAGTATCAGTGGAAAGCAGGTCAGAGAAATCAACCGTTCCGGTTCATCGCCGCTGATTGAAATCAAACCATCCACGAAAGGCAGCAAATCCTACTGGCTCCAGCCGGTCAGCGAAAATGTGCAGGAAGCCGAAACCATTTCCAATATGCTCAAAACTTACGTGCAGAAACAGAACTGACCGCGCGTGCGCCGGCAATTGGCGTAATCATCAGATTCACGTCCCGACTTTATCAACAACCAGTGACCAACATGAAACTTTGGGGTGGCCGTTTCAGCGGAGAGGCCGACCGGCACTTCGCTGCCTTCAATGCCAGTTTTCGTTTTGATCGTCGCCTGCTGGCGGCGGATTTACGCGCCTGCGCAGTTCACGCCGCGGCGCTTGAACAAGCCGGAGTGCTGTCAACCGCCGAAGCTGAAGTCATCACGAGCGGCCTGGCTCAGATTGGCGAGAAAGCCCGTGATATTGCCTGGCTTGATAATTACGAGGCTGAAGATGTCCACAGCTTTATTGAAGCGCGTCTGGTCGAACTGATCGGACAGACTGGCTATAAGCTGCACACCGGGCGCAGCCGGAACGATCAGGTGGCGGTCGCCACGCGCCTGTTTTTACGTGAAGAAATCGCGGTGGTTGAGACACTGCTGCGCGACACGCAGCGCGCCCTGGTCGAACTGGCTGAACGCTATCCTGAAGCGCCGATGCCGGGCTATACCCATCTTCAGAAAGCGCAGCCTGTCCTGTTTGCCCATTTTCTGCTGGCTTACGTGGAGATGCTGACTCGTGACTGCGAGCGAATAAAGGAGATTCGCGGGCGCGTCAATATCCTGCCACTTGGTTCAGGCGCGCTGGCCGGCACAAACTTTCCGGTTGACCGCGAGTGGATGGCCGCCAGGCTTGAGTTTGCAGGCGTCACTCACAACAGCATTGACGCCGTCAGCGACCGCGATTACATCATCGAATTCGTCAATGCCGCAGCGCTGATCATGATGCACCTGTCGCGGCTTTCGGAAGATCTGATTATTTATTCGACTCAGGAATTCGGCTTCATCAGACTGGGCGATGCCATTGCTACCGGCAGCAGCCTGATGCCTCAGAAAAAAAATCCGGACTCGCTGGAACTGGTGCGCGGCAAGGCAGCCCGGATCTTCGGCCACGCCGCCGCTCTGCTCAGTTTGAGTAAAGGATTGCCGCTGGCCTACAACAAGGATTTGCAGGAAGACAAGGAGGCGCTCTTCGACACGCTGGACACGCTGACCGGCAGCCTGCGCGTGATGGCAACTGTGTTGCGCAATATTGAATTCGACGCGGCGCAGGCCAGGCGTGGAGCCGCCTGCGATTACACTAACGCCACGGATCTGGCAGATTATCTGGTGCTGCGTGGCATTGAGTTTCGCAAGGCTCACGAACTGGTCGGACGCATCGTGGTTTATGCCATTGAACAGCAGAAGGAACTGGCCGACCTGACGCTGGCCGAGTATCAGAACTTCTCCCCTCTTTTTGCTGAAGACCTGTTCACAGCCATTTCGCTTGAAAATTCTCTGGCGGGCAAGAAGCAAACCGGCGGCACCGCACCTGAACGTGTTCGCCAGGAACTGGAAAACGCGCGCCAGATGATCGAAAGCTGAGTCAGAGATGAACAGTCTGTCTGCTGATCGTTGCCTGTTTCAGACCGGGCTGGAAGAGATGGAAGGGGAAGACTCTTAAAAAGCGTAGAGCCGACCAACAGGCTTGGGACCTGTGGGCCGGCTCAAAAACTGTTGATGTCCTCACCCCATCAACAGTCAGATTGCCGATATTATTGCCATGAAGTCACATTTTCTGTCAAGCAATAATTTTCCTGCTTCTGCCTGCTGAAAAGGAACTTGTTAAAGCCCTAACTTTCTGATCTCTCAGACGCATCCAGGATTTTCAACAGGGCCTGTGGATTTTTATAGTCCGGCTCTGACGGGTCACTTCAAATAGCCTGGCAGCGCTGCCATTACACGCGAGAATTCGGTGGCAGAAACAGAAGCTTGTTTGATCCGTGACTACCTAATCACCTGGGCAGGGATTGAATCTGACTCAGGCTGGATTGATGCGACTGACAATTCTGGTGCCCAGTCCACGCTTGATCGTGCGCTTGACGAATTGCTCGACGTCAGGCCGCAATAGTTTTGAGGTGCTGTTGTCATCAATCGCCCGCAGTGCCCCTCTGGCAGCGGCCATTTCCAGCGTGACAACGGGCACGTCATATTCACGGGCCGCAGCTTTGAAAGTCATCAGATCCCTGCTGTCGTAAACGCTCATAATTTTCCTCGTTATAACCTGAACGAACCAATAAAGGCCTTCGCAAGGCCGCGATGATAGAAAGAAAGCAGCAGGTCTGTCAAAGACCAGGCTGAAAGTCTGTCGGCCCGAAACACGCGCCATCACCAGGTGACGCAATGCGGCAAACCGACGTGCCGCGATTCGGCAAAACACGCTTCGCTGAATCGTCCGGCCACAGTCTGTTGCCGCTTCAAAGCAACTGAAAAAGAATGAGTTCAGCATTCAGAGGAGTGGGTCAGCGCCTGTGGCACACAGTTCGCTCTGAGCGATGGCGACAAGAGGGCGTTCAGTTGCTGCCGTCGTAGTAGTTAGCTTGGGTTGTTCAGCGGCGGCAGTCCGGGGCCACTGGGCGTTCTCTTGTCATCCGCTTTCCTCCACGCCAGCAATTCAATCTTCAGTTTCTGCTCAATGCCGCTCTGCTGGAAGGTTTCTTGAATTCCGGCTTTCCTCTGACTACAATCTGGCCATTGATGATGTTTTCTGTTCCAGGAAAACACCCGTGCCAGTCACCATCAGAAAGGATCAGCAGATAATGGAGTGCGTGCAATTTGAAGAAATGATCAGCGATTATCTGGACTGCGGACTGGCGCGCCCTGAGCGTCGCGGTTTTGCCGAACACCTGCTGGCCTGCCGTGACTGCCATACGCTTTTCAATGACATCCGCGATTCGCTGGCGGATTGTCGCCTGCTCAAAGAATCGCAATTGAGCGAAACTGCCGGGATAGTGGCGGTCAGGCAGCGCATCATTGACGCGACTACCGCCGGTGAAATGCTCAGTTGCCGCACGCTGGATGCGCTGATCTCTGATTATTTTGACGGCCTGATTGACAGCACTTACGAGACGCTTTTCAACGATCATTTCAGCCACTGTGAAAGCTGCCGTCGTCTGGTTGAAGGAGTGCGCGAATCAATCGCGGAAAGCGAAGCTCTCGAAGTCCCCGAAGAGCTGTATGGCCGGATTATTGCCGCGACCTCAGGGGCGCGCCGCTGACACGCCGGTTTCGCTCAATCACATCTGACCGCCTGCCAACGCTCAAAGCAGCGTCTTGAGTCCTTCGCAATCACCGTGTTAGGATGCCCGCCTGTTGCGACATCGCCAGCATCACAGTCCGAAAAAGTCCATTGATAACTACTGAATCGGTGTTGCTGATCTCTGCTCGCCAGCAGCCGGGCGATTCTTTTTCATGCATTATCCAAAGTGCCTGCTTCATTCCCTGCTCCTCATCCTGACCTGTGCGCCCGGTGCCGCCGCGCAGCAGTCGCAACAAACCGAACGCAAAGTTGAAAATCCCATTGGCGTCGCTGAAGAGGAAAAGAAGGCGCTGCGCAAGCTGCCTTCTCAAATCGCCATTACGGTGCAGACACAGCCGGGCCAGGAAGAGGAAGTTTCCATCGAGTCAGAGAAACAGGAATTGCAGGGCGATGTCAGAATTGCCACCGGCAAAGTGCAGATTACCGGCATGGGCATGCTGCTCAAGGCTGACCGGATCACTTTCAATCAGGTCACGAACGATGTCCTCGCCGAAGGCCATGTTTACTTCGAGCAGGAAGGCCAGAAACTCAACGGCGAGCGCATGGAATTCAACCTGCGAACGCGCCGGGGTTCTATTTATACGGCCAGGGGACTGACCAACCGCACGCCGGATGGCACAACGCTGATCATCAAAGCCGTGCGCGTGGACAAGACCGGACTTGACACTTACTTTCTGGATCGCGCACTGCTCACGGCCTGCGAAGAACCTAACCCCAAGTGGAGCTTTACCGCCGGACGGGCGCACCTCCGGCTCGATGATCGCGCCGCGCTTTACAATCCGGTCTTTCGCATCAAGGGCTTTCCGATTCTGTACCTGCCTTACATTTCGCTTTCGACCAGCAAGAAAGATCGGTCATCGGGCTTTCTGCTGCCCTCGTCAGGTTCCTCAAACATCAAGGGCCGGACGGTTCACCTGGCCTACTACCAGACGCTCGGTCGCAGCGCCGATATTCTGGTGCGCACGGATATTTTCACCAAACGCGGTCTGGGCTTCGGCTTCGATTTTCGCGCCAGGCCGGATGAAAATTCGCGCATTGCCATCGGCTCATTCATCGTCCTTGACCGGCTGCTGGGTCCGAAAAAGGATCCGCAGGGCAACCCGCTGCCCGATCAGGGCGGCAGCAGCTTTTATGCCGATGCCGTGCAGTATTTCAAAAACGGCTTTGTCGCCGTGGCCGATGTGAATATCACTTCGAGCTTCGCCTTCCGCCAGGTCTTTGCTGAAAACGTGCTTCAGGCGATTTCGCCCGAAGAGCGTTCGCTGTTCTATCTCAATCGCAACTGGAAGTCTTACAGCTTCAATTTCTCGCTCAACGAACAAAGCACCTTCATTGCCGATCAGATTATCAAGACGCGGCAGTTGCCGAGCTTTGAGTTTGCCAAACGCAGTTCGCGGATTTCAGAAAAATTTCCGGCCTATTTTTCCTTCGATGCCTCGCTTGAAGGCGTGCGCCGACTTGAATCGCGCGGTGATCAGTCGCTGCTGCGTTCGCCGTCCATCGTGCAGCGGCTTGATTTTGCGCCGCGCCTCACGCTGCCGCTGCGTTCATTTGCCGGCGGCTTCACCCTGACGCCGAGCCTTGGCCTGCGCTCGACCTTTTACAGCAACAGCGTCAGCACCAGTTTCGACGCGGCCAGCAATCTGTTCAGACACACCTTCACCGGCGACAACCTGTTTCGTCATTATGCCGATGTCGAACTCGACTTTCGCCCCAAAGCGTTCGGCCTGTTTCTGGAATAATGCGA
>CAYWDW010000016.1:0-18588 GCA_964457105.1 uncultured Heliobacteriaceae bacterium | reverse complement strand
ATCAGATGCAGAACAGTTTCCGGCGCGGCTTCTCAGCCGGCGCGCTCACGGCGGCGCTGATTTTCGGATCAGCCCTGCCCGCGCTGGCCACCGGCGGCGAGAACAGCGCGAAAAAAGCCGCGGAGAAAAAGCACGAGGACAGCGCCAGCGAAGCCGCCACCACAGGCCGCCGCCGCGATCCGTTCGTCATTCCGAGCCGCGTCAAAAAGGACCCGCCAAAACCGAAAGTGACCAGAGAGCCGCAACCCGTGCTGCCGCCCGGCGCTGACATGCGCATGGCTGAATACCGCAGCACCGTGCGCATGGCCGCGATGAGCAATCAGCCTGCGCCGAGCGTCCTCAGCCCGTACCTGATTGAAGAACTGACCATCAACGGCATCTTCAAAACCGGCGAAGGCTTTGGCGCCTTTGTGGTCGAAGGCGTCAGCGCCAGGCGCATGACCCTGTTTGCCAGACCCGGCCTGCGGACTTATGACGGCGTGGTTAAGGAGATCACTCCGACCGGAGTGCGGTTCGTCAAAAACATTCGTTACGACGATGGCCGGGTGATGCAGAAAGAAATGTTTGTGGCCCTGTCAGGACGCAGCGCTCCGACCCGGGTGCAACCCGAAAACGGCGTGATTGACCAGGCCAGGCCGTCAGCCGCGAAAACCGAAGGCGCGGCAGTGAAGGACAGCGCCGCCGATGAACAGCGCCGCCGCACGGACAAGCCGTAACGCGAAAACTCAGGGTGTCTCACCCGCATCCTTCTGACGGCAGCTTTCCGTCAGCAATTTCCCCAGCCGCCTTGTGCGGGAACTGGTAACGTGGCAGGAGGATCTATGTCGAACACTCAGCGTGCGAGCCTGGTTGACAGACTCGGCATCGTCACAATCTTACTTGGCCTGTCGTTCGGGCCGGGCGTGAGCGCCCTGGCACAGACTCAGGTGGCGGCCAGCAGCGCCGCCAGACCCGTTGCTTCCGCTGGTGAAAAGAAGGGCGGTCATCACCCCGCCGCTAACCGGACGGCTGCTTCCGAAAACAAGGCTGAAGCCGTACGCGCCAGTACCGTGCGAAACGTGACGGTGCGCCGTGACGGCAATGACCTGCTCGCCACTATTGAACTCGACGGGCAGGCCTCATTCGATCACTTCACGCTGACCGGCCCGCACCGCGTCGTCGTTGATGTCAGAAAGACATCCAACCAGGCGACGCCGCTGCTCAGCCTCGGCGAGAGCGGCATTGAGCGCGTCCGCACGGGAAATTTCCAGGGCAGTGTTCGCATCGTTTTCGATGCCACTTCGCGTCAGCAGTATCAGATCAGCCGCGACGGCAGCCGGATTCTGGTGCGCTTCCCCGGCAAAGCTGACCCGCGCGGACTGGAATCAAACGCCAAAGCCGGGCGCAAATCGAACCTGCCCGGCCCGGCTCCGCTCACGGCTGCTGTCACGCCGACGCCGAAACCGGAAGCCATCAAAACTGACCGGAAATCTGAGGCCGCCAGAACGGAAGCCGCTTCAGTAAAGCCCGTTGCCGTGCCGACGCCGAATCAGCCGCTGGTGAAGCCGACTCCGGCGAAATCAGAAACCAGGCTCGCCGCTGCGCCGGTGATTTCAACTCCGTCGTCTGAAAAGGGCGCTCAGAAAGCCAGCGCCAAACCCGGATTGGCAAGGCCTGAAGCGGAGCCTGAAATGACGGCGAAGGCCAATGACAAGGCTGCCGTGAAGGAAGCCAGAGTGCTGCCCTTCGCGGCCAGAGCTGAAAAGCCACACCGCGCCGCCGCAGCGCCGCCTGCACAGCCGACCGAAAAGAAGCTTGAAGTCGTGAGCAAAGCCGCTGCTGACAAGGCTCCGGTGATTGCGCCACTGCCTGCGGTCAGTAAGCGGGCCAGACTGAAAATGACTCCGGCCAGCCAGCCGAAGCAGGCCGTGCCGGTGCCGCCAACGCTTGCGATGAACGTGCCGAAGCCGGTGGCCAATGCGCCGAAGCCGGTGGCGAATGTGCCGAAGCCTGCGGTCGTGGCTGAGCGCAAAGCTGAACCGGCAGTTCAGCCGAAACCCGCGCCGGTTGAAACGAAGGCCGCGCCCGTTCCGGCCAGAGTTGCCGCGCCGCTGAATCAGAAGCACGAAGCGGCCAGCCCGTCGCAGCCGCACGATGCTGTCGTGGCCAGCGCGCCGCAGCCGAAACTTGCGCCAGCGCCGGTGGCGACGCCTGCGCCTGTCAGCACGCCCGCGCCGCGTGTGGCCGACAAACCGACGCTGGTTTTCAATGCAAATGATTACCGCAGGGAAGGCTTCACCGGCGAACCGATCAAGCTTGATCTGAAGTCGGTGGACATTCGTGAAGTGCTGCGCTTCATCGCGGACACCTACAAGGTCAACTTCGTGGTGGACAAATCGGTGAGCGATTCAGTGCCGGTCACGGTCAGCGTCGAAGAGGTGCCCTGGAATCAGGCGCTCGATGCGCTGCTGAAATCAAACCGCCTCGGCATTCAGGTTGAAGGCAACATCCTGCGCGTGATGGCGCAGTCGGCGATTGCTGAAGAAGACGACGTGCGCCGCAAGCAGCGCGATGCGCAGTTGCAGGCGGCTCCGCTGGTGACTGAACTGGTGCGCCTGAATTATGCCCGCGCCTTTATGGGCGGCGATGCGGGCGGCGGCAGCGGCGGCAACGGCGGCGGCGGCGGCGGCGGTGGCGGCGGCGGCACGAAAGGCGGACTTGAAGCCGTCATCAAGAGCCGTCTGTCAACGCGCGGCACCATCGAACCGGATTCACGCACCAACACGCTGGTGATTACCGATGTGCCGGAAAACATCGCCATCATCAAGGATATGATTCGCAAGCTCGATGTGCCGGAACCGCAGGTTGAAATCGAAGCGCGGATCGTGATTGCCAACCGCAACTTTGCCCGCGACCTGGGCGTGCAGCTTGGCGCGGTCGTGGTGGGCAACAAGGTCGGCACCAATGGCGTCGGGGCTTTCAGCACAATGCCCAATCCTCCCGGCCCGGCTGCGCCTTCGGGCGGCGGCTCAGGCAGCGGCGGTTCAGGCAGCGGCGGATCGGGCAGCGGTTCAGGCAATGGCGGCCTGTTTGGCGCTGTCTCGGATACCCTGCGCGCCGCCGGAGCCAACTCGGTGCTGGGGCTGACGACAGGGCTGATCGGCACGGCGCAGATTACGGCCATTCTGTCAGCGGCTGAAAGCAAGGGCAACGTCAAGACGATCTCAACGCCGCGCATCACGGCGCAGAACAATCAGAAGGCGAACATCGTCAACGGCGTGCAGATCCCGGTGCAGACCGAAACCAACAACACCGTGACGGTCAGCTTCGTGACTGCCGCGCTGAAGCTGGAAATCACGCCGCAGATCACGTCACTCGGCACTGTGATGCTGCACGTGATTGCCGAAAACAATTCGGTCAACCTGGCGATTGCGACCAGAAACGCGCCGGGCATCAACACGCAGCGCGCTGAGACGCAGGTGCTCGTGCCGGATGGCGGCACGACGATCATCGGCGGCATCAACATTGAAACCGAGAGCAATTCGCAGCAGCGGACGCCGGGCATCTCACGCATCCCCGGCCTCGGTGAACTCTTCAAGCGTCGAATCCTGCAGCGGTCGAACGATGAAATTCTGTTCTTCATCACGCCGCGTGTTTACAAGACGCTGGAAGCGCCGGTGCTGACCTCAGGCAGCGGCGAGGCCGGAGCCGCGAAAAACTGAAGACCGTGAAACCTCGGATTGCGGGTTGAAGAACGAGCGTGGTGATCGCAGAATGTCGCCGCCGGATTCTTCCACCCGCAATCTGAACTTCAGCGACCGGGCTGGCTGGCGACTCAGCGCCACAATCACAGGAGCGGCAGATGTTCGCGGAATTGCTCAAACAGATGCTTGACCGGATCGAGGGCGCTGAGGCTGCCGCCATTCTGGGACTGGACGGCATGCTCATCGAACGCGCGGGCCGCAGCTATCATCACGAGCTTGATCTGATTGCGGCTGAATACGCGAGCCTGTTGCGCGTCACGATGAAGACCGCCGGAGACACGCGCCTCGGCGATCTCCGGGAAATGGTGATTGCGGGCGAAGCGGCAGCGCTGATGATCAGAGTCCTCAGCCCTGAATACTTTTTGCTGCTGGTGCTGGCGCCGGACAGCAATCCGGGCCGCGCCCGCTTTGAAATGCGCAAGGCGCAACTGATTCTCGAACACGAGTTCGTGATGTAGCTGCCCGGCGAAAATTGTCTGACGAAACAAAGGCCATTGCTGAACACCCGCAATGGCTTTTTTGTGGTCAGTCTGACCGGTCAGAAAATCAGTCAGAGTTGTCTGCCTGACCGATAGTGATGAGGCAATCTGCCCGCTCCGGCGCGGCCTGGCTTCAGAACCTGCCACCTGAAGGTTCCGAATTTTGCAAGTCTGCCTGGCCGACTTTCGTCAGGTTGAAGCAATGACAGGCAGACTGACCGCTCAGCACCGGCAGCAGAGTGATTTGTCAGCCGCCGCCCGAAACTGGCATGCGAGTTGCCCCTGAATAGCTGGTGACAAAGTGAAACGGTCAGTCTGACCACCATTCGTCAGGCAGCGTCCACAGGCAGACCTGGACAGCGTTATGCGGAGGAACATGAAACCAATGAACAAAGAGCGGGGTTTCTCGATGATGGAAGTCCTGACGGTTTGCGCGATCATCGGAGTCATGACGACGATGGCTGTCCCGAGCGTCATGCGTTCGATCCGGTCACAGCGCCTGATGTCGGGCGCACAGCAGGTCGCGCAGGCGCTGCAATCGGCCAAATTTGAAGCCATTCGCACCAACAACCGCGCTCAGATTCAGCTCGATCCGACCAGTAACACGCTGCGGCTTGTCACCTGGTCAGGTTCGACCTCGACCTCGGCGACGGCAGTGGCGCTGCCGCCCGAAGTGCAGTTTTCTGATCTGCCATCAACAATGACCGGGCCATCAGTGATCACTTCAGCGGCGTCCAATGCCGGATCAATTACCGGGCAGGAATCGAATTCACGAAAGGCCGTGTCATTTCCGCTCAGCTCCAGCATCAGGATCGCAACTTTCACTACGCGGGGACTGCCGGGCAACACCGATGGCACCAACGTCTATCCGGGCCTGGTCAACTGGGTGTATCTGACCAACAGCCTGGGCGAAAGAATGGTCGTGACGATTACCAGCGCCGGCAGCGTGCAGACGTGGCGCTGGAATGCGAGTTCTTCACAGTGGGTGAACTGAGGACCGCGCGGGCAGGGCGCATCCCTGCGGCATTATCAGGTGAATTATGAACAGCATTCAGGGACGCAGAATCAGGTATCGCTCAGCCGCCGGGTTCACGATGGTCGAGGTCATCGTGGCATCGCTGATTACGCTGGTCGGACTGCTCAGCGTGACGCAGCTTTTTCTGATGGCGGCGCTCTACAACAAAAGTTCGAAGCAGGCGACGCTGGCCACGATGCTGGCGCAGCGCAAGCTCGAACAACTGCTGGCGCTGCCGCTCAACCACGCCGATCTGCAATACAACGGCTCGCTGGACACCAATAATCTGCCGGTCAACGGCACCACCGAAAATTACTATCTCGATCACAACCGCACGGGGCATACCGGCACCGGGCAGATCAGCCCGACTCCGTTCTATACGGGGCAGCAGCCGAGCTACACCGTCACCTGGGTGGTGCTGGAGGATGAGGTCAGTCCGCCAATGGACGGTTTGCGGCGCATCGTCGTGCGGGCCGCCGCGACGCACGCCGGGATGGAAGGTAACGGCATCACGGCCAGTCAGGTCGCGCCTGAAGTCGCACAAATCGGCACCATTCGCACGCCACCTCAGTAAACGTGGCCGATCAGAGAGCAGAGTAATTATCATGACAGCGAAATCAAAGCAGCGGGGATTCAGTCTGGTTGAACTGACAGTGGCGACGGCCCTGACCATCGGGCTGACCGGGGCCGTCTTTTACATGTTCAATAAGAATCAGGATTCGGCTCAGGTCGAACGAGCCAACACCGACTTACAACAGAATTTTCGCGCGGCCATGGATCTGGTCAGCCGCGATATTCAGGCCGCCGGAGCCGGGATGCCGCAATTCCTCGGCCCGCTGGCCGGACAGGATGGCGGCACGGACAGCGGCGGCAACGCGCTGCCCGACGAGATTCTGATTCTGTACGGCAATCCGAATTTTCCATCGCTGGTGGTCAACGGCCCGGTGGCGAGCAGCACCACGGCCTTCGTCGCGCAGACTCCGGCAGGGGGCACCGCGCCGACTTTCACCAACAATAACAACTACGTGCTGTACGCCGCTTCGCAGGCCGGAGCGATTTTGGCTGACAGCACCGACGGCGCAGAATTCAATGTTCTGACGCTCAACGCGCAATCGGCAGTCAGCGGCGGAACGCGGCTGACACCCAAAGCGACTCCGAGCGTGACGCCGCCCGCCTGGACGAATGTCTCGACTTTCCCGAGTTCACTGACGCTGCGCGTGGTCGAGCTTGATGAATTAATTCGTTACCGGCTCAACACTGCCACCAGCACGCTGCAGCGCAGCCGCAACGGCGGGGCGTGGGTGGATGTCGCGCGCGGCATTACAGACCTGCAGTTTCAGTATCGCATTGAAAGCGTGGACACGACGGCAAGCCCGGCCACCTTCACGCTGAACGTGGTGGATCAGCCGGGCACAGGTTCCAGCAATAACCGGACGTTGATTCGGTCGGTGCTGATGACGATGACCGGACAGACGCAGCTCGCGCGCACCGGCGACAATCTGGGACAGCGCAGGATTTCACAAACAGTCGAAATCACGCCGCGCAATCTGGTCCTGCCCGGCTTTACTCCCAATCGCTGAGGGTGGTTTCGGCAATGGCTTCAGATTTTTCATCCTGCCCATCAATTACTGACAGGAGCATTGAGATGATCAGGCGTAAGAGCAAAGACAGCAGAAAACAACGGGGTGAGCGCGGTTTTGCCATGGTGGTGGCCATGATGGCGCTGACGCTGCTGACCGCCATGGGACTGGCCGTAGTGTTTGCCTCTTCGGGCGACATCGTGATTACCGGGCACTTCCGGCGCAACGAGCAGGCGTTCTTTGCCGCCGAAGCCGGGGTCGGCCTCGCGCGTGAATCGCTGCGGCTGGCGCTCAATGAGGCCATTATGGACAGCGCCGACGCCGCCAAAGACACCGTTACCCTGCCGACGGTTGGGCAGTCATTCGATGACAGTCAGATTACCAGCATCCTGACTGCATCATCGCTGACTTCGCAAAGCGGCGCGCCGATTACCAACGCGCTCAGCGCGGTGCAGGCGCGTTCATCCGGGTTCGGAAATAATGGCAGCTTCAGTGTGACTTACACGCTGGCGCAGGACGGCTCACCGGTCGTGGGCACGCATGCCTGGGTCGGCGGCGTGCAGCAGCCACCGGCCACAGTCACGATGCGGTATCGTTACACGATTACCTCAACCGGTTCCAACCTCGCCGGCAGCAACACGCCCTTTCGCTCGCAGGCACAGACCACCGAATCCGGTTACATCAATGTGACGCTCAACACCAGCGCACAAAGCACGATTGATCGCGCCTTCAGTTCCTTTGGCACATTCCTGAATCGCTGGAACGGCAGCTCAGTCTGGGCTTCGGGAACCTTTCGCGGCCCGGTTCACGTCAATACCAGACACCGCTTCAGTTCAGGCAATGCCGTGACTTTTACTGATGAGGTCTCACAGGTTGACTCGAAGTACGATTACAACAGCTCGTCTTACAACGTCAGTAATCAGAACCGAACCGGGCTGACCTTTCAAAGCACCTTTAAGCGGGTCAATTCCTATCCGCTGCCACAGAACGTTTACGCGCAGGAACTGGCTGTGCTCAACTCAACCGGCCTGGCTGACGGAACTTTTACTTCCGCACAGCCGACGGCATCGCAGCTCAACAGTAATCTGCGTTCAGCCAGCAACGCGGCACCGGGCCTGAGTGGGGGGCAGATCAGATCCGGCGTGTATGTGCCGTCGTCTGATGGCAGCAGCATCAGCGGAGGCGGGATTTACGTCAAAGGCAATGCGGATGAGATCACGCTGTCAGTCAGCGGCAGCAGCCAGGTCTATGCGATCAGGCAGGGATCAACGACCACGACCGTGACGATCACGCCGCCTTCGGGTGGTTCAGCCGGGTCAACCACCATTGCCAGTGGCGGCAGTACCTCGACTTTTTCGGGCGTCCCGTGGGACAGAACCAACCCGGACACGTCGCAGCAGAAACCCGGCGCTTCACTCTTCGTGAACGGAAATATTTCCAGCCTGCACGGCCCGGCAGCCGTCAGCGGCACGACTCCGGCAGCAATTGCCGCCAAAACGGCAGTCACCGTTACCTCAACCGACGACATCACGGTGACCGGTGACCTGAAATACGAAAATCCGACGGTGAATATGGATGGGACGTCGGCCTCCAACTGGCAGAGCGCCGAAAATGTTCTCGGCATCTTTACCAATTCCGGCAAAATCAAGTGGGTGCCCAATGCCACTTACACCGGCACCAACAAGAGCATGACCGTGGATGCCGCCATGGTGGCTTTCGATGAAGCCGCCCTCAACGGCGATTCCTCACTGGGTACCGGCGGATGGGAAACCGACTGCTCAAGCTGTAACTCAAATACACTGATAACGCTGAGAGGCAGCCGCGTCGTCTCAAAGGGTCTGCCAATATCGGGTTCTTACAAAGGCGTCAACCGTTACTTCGACCCGCGCTTTGCGGGTGGCACCATGGCACCGCCGTTCTTCCCGGTCACACAGTTGAGTCTGGGCACACCAACCATCTCTTTCTGGACCAGCGGCGTGGCAACCGAGTCGAACACCTGGCAGCGCGTCACTTACTGAGGCGATGAACTGCGGCCAGCAGGCGTGGGCGGTCAGCCGCTCAGAGTAATTCCACTTCCAGTTCCCGGGCTGGATAAGGAAACGGCGACGGGGCAGGCTCCGAAATCATCTGAAGGCTGACCATCGCCTCTGCGGGCTGAACCGTCTCGCGCCCGCGCCCCCTGAATCTGACAATTTCATGGCGGTGCCGGATTGCCTGTAGTGCTTCGGCTTCGCGCTGTAGTTGCGGCAATTCGGCCAGACATGAAGTCAGATATTCCATCAGCCTGCCTGACTGCTCGTTCAGCGAATCGGCCAGCCGGTAATAAATCCACAAACCATCGCGGCGGTCGCTGACCAGCCCGGCCCGCTTCAGACAGGCCAGATGGCGCGACACTTTGGGCTGATTCGTCCCCAGGATCTCAACCAGATGACACACACAGACCTCACCTTCCCTGGCCAGCAGGTTGAGCAGTCGCAACCTGGTCTGATCCGCACAGGCCCTGAGCAGGGCCGCCAGTTGACCCGTTGACAGTGTGACAGACTTTCGGGAGACCTCTGCCATATGCTGTGTGATGATGCTGAAACGAAAGGCCGATTTCGCCGAATTCACTTGTCCGAGTGAGAAGCGATGATTACATATGGTTTTTCATATGTAAATATTCAGGCGCAAATTTGCGGAACGGCCCGATCAGCGCCCGGTGAGCGGAAGCCATGGGCAAAGACACCACTGGTCAGTTGTGATGTATATATATGTGCTGGCAAATATAGTCTGTTGCCTTTTGAACAGAGCTGATTGTCAGACGTGGAATCGGCGGCACCAGGCAGAAAGTGAGAATGTCAGAGGCTGGAACCTGTTTCGGGTAAAATTGTGTTGCCACCAAAAGAGATCAAAGCTTAGAATGTCTGCCTCTGAAGCATTTTGTTCGTTGTCAGTCGGGTTGAAGTTCCTCAGCGGAACTTTCGGACGGATGATATGACGATGCAGTCTGCTGCCAGGTCGGCCCGCAATCAGGCACAGGCGCTGAATCAGTGATGCGGGCAGCAGATGAGCAGACAATCCGGTGTTCAGGCAATCAGTTCTCAGACCCCGACAGACCTGGCCCGATTGTCACCAGAGACTCAGTCAATCCGAGAGCAAGAGTCAGGCTGCTCTCCCTGACCCCAGATGACAGGCGGTGAGAGTGGGCGCAGCGTCTATTTCCCGGTTTCAGATTTGCGCCACGCTTCCTTGTTTACCCCGCCTCTTTCAATCAGACATCTGGTCTGGTTGCAGGTCAGCCGGCGCTACGTGATGCAGTATCGGTTTTGGTGCCCCGGAAAGGTGATAGTTTTTCAGTTATGTTACGTCAACTTGCTCTTTGCATATTGCTATGCGGTCTGCTGTCGCGTGCGATCATCGCCGATCCTGTAACTTATCAGCAGGTTCAGCAGGACCGCGAAAAACAACTGGCCGGACAGTCAACTGCTTCAACCAGATCAGCCGGTCAGGAAAAGCAGACACAGCCGCAGTCTCAGTCTCAGACGGGAGAGGACACTCCACAGTTCGTGCGACTGCCTGACGGGCGCATTGTGGCCTATGGCCCCGGCGCGATCTGCACGGAAAACTGCGTCGAACCATTTGAAGCGCGAGCGCCAAATCGTCCGCGTCTCTGGGTCTGGGGCATTCCGCTGATTGCCGGTGGACTGATTGCCGGACTGGTTGGAAGTGGCGCGATTGGCGGTGGCAGGGTCGCTTCGATTAATACCACTCCCACTCCCGTGCCGACTGTGCCGGTCACTCCCACTCCGCCGCCGCCTTCACCGACACCATCGGCAGAGGTGCCTGAGCCATCAACCCTGATCCTGCTGGGACTGGGCATTACCGTCCTGATGCGTCGGCGTTTTGGAAAGGAAAAGACAGACCTGGCCGACTGATCGAAATCTCAGCCGCCGGTTTGCGGCTGACTGTTATCAACCGGCAGACTCTCCCCCGACCTTTTACCTTTCAAGTCCCCCTGAAAATATCAATCTGAGTCAGTCAGAAATCCAGCCGAGCGATAGTTCCCGCAATATCCAGGAGGCCGGGCTGTGAGCGCACGTCAACGTAGCGCAGCGGCATCAGCGCCAGGCTTTTCTGAAGTAATTGACGATGTGATAACCGACGAGGAATTTGAAAGGCGTCTTGCCGCTCGTGTAATGCCCGCACGGCAGAATCACCTTGTCCACTCTGACGCCGTGGCGCTCGCAATCGTCAAAAACAATCCGGGAAAGGTCGAAGGGAAAGGTCAGGTCATAACGCGCCGAAAGCATCAGGGCGCGACGGCGCAACCCGCTGGCCCGCTGCATAAACGCGCTCGGGCTGATCGTCATCCACAGGTGCCGCAATTCCTCGCGGGTCAGGTGCGGTTCAAGGCTTTGCCGGATGTGCGAAGTAGTGATGCCGTTCCAGACCACATCGCCAAAGTAACTCGACACGTGATTGAACACGCCAGCCTCCAGCCGCTCGTCGTGAACGAATGACAGCCACGAGGTGCAGGAACCAACGCTGGTGCCCATTACTCCGATGTGTCTGACGCCGCGCAACTGCAGCCAGTCAGCCGCGCGCCGAATGTCCTGCACCGCCTGGCGCACCGACTGAATCGTGCGCCCGATGTTGGCGCTGACCATATAATCGGCGCGCGTCAGTTCTTCAGGCATCCGGTGATCGTGATATGGCAGGCTCAGCCGCAGCGCCGAGATGCCGAAATAATTCAGTCCCTGGCAAATCGAAACATGCGCCTGCTCATCGCCGTTCCACTGCGGCGAAATGATGACCGCACAATCATCATCTCCAGCCGGGAAATAACGCGCATGCACCAGGTTGTTTTTCGGATAAGGCGTCTCAACCGCGCTCTGAAAACGCAGCCGGAAACCGTCAAACTCAAAATCAGCCCGGCCTGTCGGTGGCGGCGTGTAAAACCTGTCGCTCTCCGACATCACTTCGACATTGAACCGGTCGAAGAATGTTCGGGGATGCAGTGCCGCTTCACCATTTGCGCCGAGAGGTCCGTTGTGATGATGGCTGCCGGTGTGACAGCCAGTCAGAAATTCAAGCCCCCACTCGAAAGGCCGCACCTTGCGTTTGTCAATGTCGCGGTCGTGACAACGCCGCTCCCAGTTGCGAATCAGACTTCCGTACATAACGTGTGATCAGGATGCTGTGAAATTGCGGAAACGAAGTGATGATTGTAAGAATCGCGGCCCGAAAGACAAGGCGCGCCGCACCAGCCGCACCTGAAAATACCGATTCTCACCCGACCCGGCAAATCCGGCGCACTCAGGCGCAGATGATTATCACGGCAGTTCTCGCCTGGCCCGGTGCTTGCTGCGCACTCAATGACCTTGCCCGGACTTCAGCGGTGCGGGCGCCGTTGCGCCCCGGCTGACAGACGCACAAGCGAAGAGACGAGCATCAGACAACCGCGGAAACACAGGGCAGGGAAGCGACTTCCGGCCTGCCGCAATCAGCATTCAGATTATTTTTTCAGTCCAGCCGGACCATTTCAGGCTGCTGACAAAGTTGTAGCTTTGCCCTGATAAAGCTACAGAATTGTGATAACCTGACACGGGAAACATTTAATCTGCTGAGTCAGAAGCTATGATGGATGAACAGGCCTTACAGATCAGACGACTGACGGCGCTGCTGGATGTCAGCAAGGCGCTGGGTTCGACGCTGGACCTTAACGCGGCGCTTGAACGAGTGCTGGAAATTCTTGATCACGAGTTGGGCATGAAGCGCGGCGCGATTGCGATGCTGAATGAAAATGGCGGCGATCTGACGATTCGGTATGCGCACGGGTTGAGCGAAGGCGAGCGCAAGCGCGGGCGTTACCGCCTGGATGAAGGCATCACGGGCCGGGTCGTCAGCAGCGGCAAGCCGATCATTGTGCCGCAGGTCAGCCGGGAGCCGCTGTTTCTGAATCGCACGCGCAAAGCCACGCCCGGACAGGAAGAATCATTTCTGTGCGTGCCGATTAAAGACCGGCGCAAAACCATCGGCGCGCTTTCGATCACCTATCCGTTCAGGCCGAACCGCAGTTATGACGATTCCATCAAACTGCTGACCATCGTGGCCGGAATGATCGCGCAGAGCCTGAAACTGGCGCAACTCGTCAGACAGGAGAAGGCACAACTCGCGGATGAAAACGCGCTGCTCAAGCGTGAGCTGCAGGAAAAATACGACTTTCGGAACATTATCGGCACGAGCAAGGAGATGCGCGATGTTTACGAACAGGTCGCGCAGGTCGCGGCTACCAATACGACGGTGCTGATTCGCGGTGAATCGGGCACGGGCAAGGAACTCGTCGCGCATGCGATTCATTACAACAGCCCGCGCGCGGCCAAGCCCTTCGTCAAGGTCAACTGCGCCGCGCTGCCTGAAGCGCTGATTGAATCGGAATTGTTCGGTCACGAAAAAGGCGCGTTCACCGGCGCTTTTCAGCGCAAGAAAGGACGCTTTGAACTGGCCGAAGGCGGGACGCTGTTCATTGATGAAATCGGCGATCTGTCGCCCGCCCTGCAGGTCAAGCTGCTGCGCGTGTTGCAGGAGCGCGAATTTGAACGGGTCGGCGGCACTGAAACCATCAAGGCCAATGTGCGTTTGATTACGGCCACCAACGTTGATCTGGAACGCGCCGTGTCGGAGGGGCGATTCCGCTCGGACCTTTATTACCGCCTGAATGTTTTCTCGATTTACCTGCCGCCGCTGCGCGAACGCCGGACGGATATTCTGCTGCTGGCCGATCACTTCCTGGAAAAATACAGCCGTCAGAGCAGCAAGAGCGTCAAGCGCATTTCGACTCCGGCCATTGATATGCTGATGAGTTATCACTGGCCGGGTAACGTGCGCGAACTTGAAAATGCGATTGAGCGCGCCACGCTTGTTTGCGAGGGCAACGTCATTCACGGCTATCACCTGCCGCCGACGCTGCAAACGGCTGAAGGGTCAGGCACGGTGACGCGAATGAGCCTGACGCAGGCGGTCGAAGCTTACGAAAAAGATCTGATTCAGGACGCGCTCAAAACCACGCGCGGCAATCGCGCCCGCGCTGCCCGGATGCTTGACACCACTGAACGCATTCTGGGTTACAAGGTGCAGAAATATGAAATTGACTGCCGGCGTTTCCGCTGAAGACCAGGTGACAACCGATGAACAGCGTCATCAGGCCGGACACGCAGTGTCGAATAGTGTGAAAAGTCACTCAGCCATCTGAAGTAAGGGGACGCTTTTGATTTCTGAACCTCAGGCAGACGACAGCAACTGAAATTCAGGCCTGGCGACCCTCACACAATTTTGTCTGACTTCCGGTGTGTTGCTACATTTTTGCAGGACGTGGTTCTCAGTCACTGCCCTCCCTGAAAAAATATTTGCGCTTTATTCACTGCGATTTAACTGGCTGAGCCAGGCCGCCACGATGCCTGGCAGGACGATTGCAATAAGAACAACGTCCAGACCAGGCCTGTCATCATCAAGGCGCGATCAGGGCTGAGAGTTCTCGAAATGGCAATCCGTTTGATCTGCTGGTCAGGCTGGTCAGACGCCACAGGTCGGCTGGTGACACGAGGTCAGTTCAGAGTCTCGCCGCAGGCAACATCAATCATTCAAGGAGCGATATGAGTACAACAGGAAATTATGGTCGGTTGTGGGCCATCAGCGAAGTCAGCAAGCGCACGCCGCGCGTCATCGGCAACGGCAGCAAGGTGTCAGAATATTTCGGCTGCAATACTTTCACGCAGAAAGTTATGGCTGAAAAGCTGCCGAAGAATGTCTATCAGTCACTGCTCAAAACCATTCACGGCGGGCATACGCTGGATCAGGCGGTGGCCGCCACCGTTGCCCACGCGGTCAAGGAATGGGCGCTGGAAAAGGGCTGCACGCATTACTGCCACTGGTTCCAGCCGAACACCGGCATTACGGCGGAAAAGCACGACAGCTTTCTGACGATTGACAGTGATGGTCAGCCGATTGAGCGTTTCTCGGCTTCACAACTGGTCCAGAGCGAACCTGACGCTTCAAGCTTTCCGTCCGGCGGGATGCGCGCGACTTTTGAAGCGCGTGGTTACACGGCGTGGGATCCGTCAAGCCCGATCTTCATTATGGAAGGCCCGAACGGCAAGACGCTGTGCATTCCTTCGGTCTTCATTTCCTATCACGGCCAGGCGCTCGACAAAAAGACTCCGCTGCTGCGTTCGGTTGAATATCTCAGCGCGCAGGCCTTGAAGGTGCTGAATCTGTTCGGCAGGACCCCGACCCACGTGGAAGCGACGCTGGGACCGGAGCAGGAATACTTTCTGATTGATGAAGCTTTTTATGCGCTGCGGCCTGACCTGATCGCCACCGGACGCACGCTGATTGGCGCGCGCCCGCCCAAGGGCCAGGAGCTTGAAGATCAGTATTTCGGCAGCATCAAGGCGCGCATTCTGGCCTTTATGCAGGAAGTCGAGCATGAACTTTTCAAGCTGGGCGTGCCGGTCAAGACGCGGCACAACGAAGTCGCGCCGAGCCAGTACGAGAGCGCGCCGATTTTTGAACTCGTCAGCGTGGCCACCGATCACAATCAGTTGACGATGGAAATTCTGCGGCGCGTCGCGCGGCGTCACAACCTGGCTTTCCTGATTCACGAAAAACCGTTTGCCGGCATCAACGGCAGCGGCAAGCACAACAACTGGTCCATGGCGACTTCGGACGGCGAGAACCTGCTTGAGCCGGGCGACACACCGGCGCAGAACCTGCAGTTTCTGGTCTTCCTGATGGCGACGCTCAAGGGCGTTTACAAGCATTCGGGACTGCTGCGCGCGGCCATTGCCGGATCGGGCAACGATCACCGGCTTGGCGCCAACGAAGCGCCGCCGGCTATCATTTCGGCCTTTCTCGGTGAAGCCCTGACCAGAGTTCTCGATTCAATTGAAAGCGGCAGCCTCGAAGGCGCGACGACTGAAAAACAGGTCATCAACCTGGGCGTCTCAAAGCTGCCCGAAGTCGCGCGTGACAACACTGATCGCAACCGCACTTCGCCATTCGCTTTCACCGGCAACAAGTTTGAATTTCGCGCCGTTGCTTCAAGCGCCTCGACCGCCACGCCGATGGCCACGCTTAACGCCGCCGTTGGCGAAGCCCTGGGCGAAATCGCCGAGACCATCGCCGCGCGCACGAAGAAGGGCGGCGATTTCAACAAGGCGGTGATGGAAGTCGTGCGTGAATACGTGATTGAAACGAAGCCGGTGCGGTTCGAGGGCAACAACTACGCTGAAGAGTGGGTGGTTGAAGCCGAGCGGCGCGGGCTGCTCAATCTGCGCCGGACGCCGGAAGCGCTTGCGCAGTTGACAACAAAACAGGCGCACGAACTCTTTACCAAATCGGGTGTTTACCGCAAGGATGAGCTTGAATCGCGCTACCACCTCGAAGTCGAACGTTACATCAAGGATCTTGAAATCGAAGTCGCCTGTCTCAGGGAGATGGCCTGCACGCAGGTGCTGCCTGCGGCTTACAAGCATCAGACGACGCTCGTCGGCGCCGTCAGCGGCCTGGCCGGCATCGGCGCGGACAAGAACCTGGTGGCGGCGCAGGTGGCCGGGGTTGAAAGCTTCGCGCAACTGATTGGCGATCTGAAGGTGACGCTCGCGGACCTTGATACGGCAGTTGAAAAGGCCGAAAGCAGCGACCTCGACAAGAAAGCCGATGCGCTGGCTTACCGGGTCAGTCCGGCGATGGAAACGGTGCGCGCCGCCTGCGACAAGCTGGAGGCGGTCATTGACGACACGCTGTGGCCGCTGCCGAAATACCGCGAAATGCTCTTTATCGTCTGATTACTTTTTCAGGAGGAGTTGAAAGATGAGCAGCAGTTACAGCAGCCTCGACAACGGGCAGGGTGATCTGATGGCGTTTCTGGAAGCGCAGCGTTCACTCTTCGAGAATGACGACGAGTTTCGCGCCTTTGCCGTGGATCAGGTGCGGCGTTTCGTCAAAGACCTGCGCGAACTGGGCATTGAGGTTTCGATGCGTCCGGCCTGGCAGGATCAGGCCGCCTCAGTTCACAGCTCTCCGGCCATGGGCAACTGACAACTCAATTCCCTGAAGACTGTCGGCGAGGGCCGGATCACGCAGCGGCCATGACCAGGTTGTTTCAAATACGGCCGGTCATGGCCGCTGCGCGATCCGGCCTTTTCTTGTGCCGACCGCCGCAAATAAGCAGCAAACGGGCGCGGGCGCTATCGTTTTCAAAGCTGTTCGTGATTTATAATTCAGCGGCACTCACGGCGTCCGCGCCAGACAGGGACGCAACCATAACCCTCTGAATCGGCGATCAACTATGCAGCAATTCTTTGAAGCCCTCAAAATTGCGCTGTCATCACTGCATGCCCACAAGCTGCGTTCCTTTCTCACTCTGCTCGGCGTCATCTTTGGCGTGATCACCGTTGTGGCCGTCGCCTCGGTCATCGAAGGATTCTTTCGTTATGCCAATCAGACCTTCACTGACCGGATGGGCACCAACACCGTCGTGCTGGACAGGTACGGGATGATTACGAGCTTTGAGGAGTTCATCGAAGCCAACAAGCGCAACAAGGAAGTCACCCTCGAGGACCTCGAATACCTGCGCCAGTACTCGAAGCTCGGACAGCATTTTGCCGCGCAGGGATATAACAGCGCCGAAATCAAAGCCGGGAATCAGAAAATCTCGCAGGTCACGGTGCGCGGGGTGACGGCCAGCATGATCAACATTGACACGGTCGAGGCCGACATCGGGCGTTACATCAGCCCGGCTGACGAGAATCAGCGGCGGTATGTGGCCTTTATCGGTTCTGAAATTGCCAAACAGCTTTTCAATAACTCGGCGCCCGTCGGACGCGAGATTCTGATTGACGGGCTGCCCTTTGAAGTCATCGGCGTGGCAAAGGAGATTGGCACTTCGCTCGGACAGTCGCAGGATGAATTTGCCGTGATTCCGATTTCAATCTTTGACCGGATGTGGGGCACCCGGCGCGGGCTGAATCTGTCAGTCAAGGCTGCGACGGGCGTGGCGCTGCAGGATTTGCAGGACGAAGTGCGGATGCTGATGCGGGCGCGGCGGCACCTCAGCTACAGCGACAAGGACACCTTCGGGCTGATTACGGCTGAAGCGATGAGCAGCTTCATCCAGGGCGCGCTGGGTCTGATTGCGGCAGTGGCGATTGGTGTGACTTCGATTTCGCTGGTGGTCGGCGGCATCGTCGTGATGAACATTATGCTGGTCACGGTCACTGAGCGCACGCATGAAATCGGGATTCGCAAAAGCCTGGGTGCACGGCGGCGCGATATTCTGTGGCAGTTTCTGATTGAATCAACGGTGTTGTCGGGCGTGGGCGGGCTGATCGGGCTGGGCATTGCCGCGCTGGTGTCCTGGGGGCTGGTCAGATTCACCCCCGTGCCTTCGGCCATTCCGGCCTGGGCGGTCGTGGCCGCGATTTCAGTGTCCATCGGGGTCGGGCTGATTTTCGGCATCTATCCGGCGTGGAAGGCCTCAAAGCTCGATCCGATTGTGGCCCTCAGAAGCGAATAACAATGACAGGAGCGTGACAGCCATGCAGATGCGAACGATGGATTTCAGAGAGCAGATTACCCAGGCGATGGTGACGTTGTGGGCACACCGGTTCCGTTCATTTCTGACTGTGCTGGGCGTGGTCATCGGCACGGCTACAGTGATTGCCGTCGGGTCGCTCGTGACCGGACTGCAAAAGGGGATGAAGGAACAGGTCGAACAGTTCGGCACCGACACA
>CAYWDW010000015.1:6890-18861 GCA_964457105.1 uncultured Heliobacteriaceae bacterium | reverse complement strand
AGCTGGTGCCGGGACAGTCGTTCAGTCACCAGTTCACCCAGGCCGGAAAATATCCTTACTACTGCTCGTTTCACGGCGACAAGGGCGGCAAGGAGATGTCCGGCGCGATTATCGTCACGCCATAAGGCGCAACTGTGTTTTCAGAAACTGCCCGCGCCGCACGACTCGCGGCGCGGGCGCTGAATCAAACTTACAACCCTTCGGAGGAAGTCACATGCAGAAACTGTCGAAACCCATTGTCTCACTGCTGATGATCGTCGGTCTGGCGCTCTCGCTGGCCGTGTTGGCGGCAGCGCGCGACCACCAGCCCGATCACAAGGATGCCTCACTTTACAACCGGCTCGGCGGCAGGAAAGCCATCACGGCGGTGGTGGATGAATTCGTCAAAAACTGCGCCACCGATGACCGCATCAACTCGTTCTTCAAGGACACGGCGGCTGATCCGAAACGGCTGGCGTCCTTCAAAATGAAACTCGTGGATCAGATTTGCGAGGCGTCCGGCGGCCCCTGCAAATACAAAGGCAAAAACATGAAGGACGCACACCGGAACATGGGCGTCAAAGACGAGCATTTCAACGCCCTCGTTGAAAACCTGGTCAGGGCGCTCGACAAATTCAAGGTCGGCGAGAAGGAAAAGAACGAACTGCTCGGCGCGCTCGGCCCGATGAAAGGCGACATCGTCGAATAACCATCGTCACTTCACGAAACTACTGAGGCAGGGATCAGTTCCCTGCCCTTTTTATTTTGCGCCAGGTCGTCCCGCCTGAAGCCTGCCCGAAAAACATTCCCAATTTTCCCGGATGCCGCCAGACATTCGCAATTTCGACTTGTGCGGCGACAGTTCCCTGGCCAGGGATGAAGCCCTGACAGTCCTGATCCCGGCAGCATCGCTCCAGCGCGTCATCTGCGCCAGGACTGCACCTCGCGCACACCCTGACATTGCGCTGAAGCCGATCTGTTGATTTCCGACCGGAGTCTCGCACTTCTGCCGGAACACTCCTGGCCTGAAAACAAGCCCTGTTTCCGGGCAGTTTTCAATAACCACATCACAATCCGAAAGGCCCCCTCAGATGCGCACCATTCTTCTCACCCTGATGCTGGCGCTGGCCGCCATCGCCATTCAGGCCCAGACGCCGCTGCCGCCTGAACTGAAAAACCCGGCTCCGTCAGCTTCGCCGCAAAAGCCGAGCGACAATTCAGACAGCGCCGCCACCGCCGATGCACTTCAACCCACAACCATCAGCCCTGCGCCTGCACCGCAGCGCGACGAAAAAAAAGTTGCCGATGCAAAATTTCTGGCGCTGATGATGGCCGTACAGGTCAGCACTGTGGTTGATATTGAGAGCACCTTTCACACCATCGGCCAGTGCCCGCCCGGTTATACCTGCCGCGAAGGCAATCCGCTGCTGCGCCCGTTCATTCAATCGGGCCGACCGGCGGTTTATGCCTTCACGACCGGCATCAACGGGCTGGTGATGTGGCACAGTTACCGCATGAAAAAACGCGGCAGCCGCTGGTGGTGGGTCGGCCCGGCGATTCAGATCGGGGTTCACACCTGGGCGGCGGTGCATAATTACCGGACTGCCAGCCGCCCGGCCCTCGGCCCGCTGCCTGTGCGCTGATTGGCGCTCACAAAAAATCATCCGGCCTGAAGCCAAAGTGTGACTGAAGAGCGAAGTCTTCGGGTGCGCGTCAAGATTTTTGCGGCGCCTGGGTACGCAGCGCTTCCAGCGTACTCTCGGCAAGAAACTCATTCCCTTTCAAGCAGCCTCTGGCCAATAGCACGCTGGAAGCGCTGCGTACCCAGGCTCGTGCAAAACTTTGACGGGCATCCGAAGTTTTCTCCGCTGTTGTGATCGGCGCGCGCCGGGAGTAATTTTACGGCGACACAATTCCCGGCTTGCCCCATTGACAACCACAGACGCTCATCAACCGGAGAAGCACGAGATGAACCAGCCCCTTTGTGTTCTGTTGCTCATGGCGGCGCTCTGCCCTGTGATCGCGGCTCAGGCGAGGGTCGAATTTCAGCCGATCACTTCAGGCTATGGCGCGAACGGAGCTTTCACTGCGGCCTTTGAAAGATTTCCGAATCCGCTCTGGCCTGCGCGCGATGTCGAAGTCTTTCATCCTGCCGAAGCCAGCGAACCTGCGCCGGTCATCTTCTTTGCGCCGGGTTTCAGCAAAACCAGCACGGAAGTTTACAGCGCGCTGATTCGTCACATCGTCAGTCGCGGTTACGCCGTGGTCTTCACGCCGTATCAGGTTGTGTCGGGCGATCCGACGCTGCACGAACTGCGTTACGCGACGATCTATGCCGGATTTGCCGAAGCGGTGCGACGATACCCGCAGTTTCTGGACACGCGGCGCGTCGGGTTTATGGGCCATTCCTACGGCGCAGGCGCGCTTCCGGCGCTCGCGCTGAAAGCCGCGAATGAAGCCGGCTGGGGCAAAGACGGCCTGTTTCTGTATCCAATGGCGCCCTGGTATTACTTCAACCTCAGCCTCCGGCAGTCGCTCAATTTTCCTCCGCACGCCAGGCTGCTGATGCAGGTTTACGAAGGCGACGATCTGTGCGATCACCGCATTGCCAGAGAAATTTTCGACCGCATCAACCTGCCCGGCAGCGAAAAGGATTTCGTCATGCTCAGGAGCGAAGAGCGGATGAATTACCGGCTCGGCGCGGAACACGGCGCGATGTATGGCGGCGACGGCGAAGAGAAACTTGACGCGCTGGATTATTACGGCGTCTGGCGCTTGTTCGATGCGCTCGCCGATTACACTTTCAATGGCAGCGCTGCGGCAAAACAGATCGCGCTCGGCAACGGCAGCCGCGAGCAGCGATTCATGGGCCTCTGGCCCGATGGCCAGCCGGTGCGCGAAATGCTCGCCGGAGATTGCGTAGCCGTGACGCGCTCTTCGTTTTCTTTCGTCTTTCCCTACTTCCCTGCCGAAGTTGACGGGACGACCAGCGTTTCTTCGGCGAGCTTCCAGACTGTTTATGGCCTTGCGCCGGATTCGCTGGCGACAGCTTACGGCAAAAAGCTTTCGGCTGCTGCGCTTGATTCAGGCAGCGCGGGGCCGCAGGCGAAACTGGGCGGCACGACCGTCAGAGTCAAAGACAGTTTCTGCGTCGAAAGAACCGCTCAGCTTTTTTTCGTGTCGCCGACGCAGCTCAATTACCTCGTGCCCGCAGGCACAGCGGCAGGCGCAGCGACGGTCACAGTAATGAATGAACAGGGCGCGATTTCATCCGGCGCAGTGCAGATCAATGAAACCGCTCCGAGTCTTTTCACGGCCAACTCAAACGGGCAGGGCGTGGCGGCGGCGCTCGTGGCGCGTCTGAAAGCCGATGGAACGCTGAGTTACGAAGCGGTCGCAAGCTACGATTCAGCGCAGAAAAAATTCGTCGCCGCGCCGATTGGATTCGGGCCGGAGAGCGAGCAGTTGTTTCTGGTTTTGTTCGGCACAGGCATGCGTCACCGCGCCGGACTGAATCTGGCTGCCGCGTGGATCGGCAATGTTTACGCCGAGCCGCTTTACATTGGCCCGCAGGGATTTTTTCACGGCCTCGATCAGGTCAATCTGCGGATTCCGCGCTCGCTCGCCGGACGCGGCGAAGTGGACGTGCTGGTGACGATGGACGGGAGGAATGCGAATCTGGTGGAGGTCAGTTTCAGATGATCTGCCGGGCGCCCACAGGTGGCGAACTTGTCACTGTTTTTTCTTGTCTTTCTTCTGCTTTCCCTTTGCTGGTTTTGGCAGCGTCCAGTTCTGCGGGGCCAGCGCTTGCAACTGGCGCTGATCGCTGGTCTGGACGACCACGTCCATTCGACGCAGTTTGCCATCCGGGATGTTATTGGCTGATGAGTAAGTGAGGACATAAGGAGTACGCAGGCAGCTTTCAATGCGTTCGATGGCCACAGTCAGATCACTGACAGTCTGCGGAAAAAAGGCCTGCCCTCCGGCAACAGCCGCAATGCGGGAAAGTTTTTCTTTGACACGCAGGAAATCCTTCGGCTTCTGAAATGTGAGGTCTTTATCTCCTTTTTCATCCAGCAGCACGATAAAAAAGACCCGAACGCCGGTTTCCGCCAGCGCCCCAAACAGATCGTTTTCGCTGGTCGAACTGTTCTTCTCCAGCCCGTCAGTAATCACCACCAGGGCCTTTTGCGGATGCTTTGCCCGCTCCCTGGCATAATCAGCGTTGGCGAGGACAGCATCAAAAACAGCGCTGCCGCCGCTGGTGTATAACCCTGACAGTGCGGCAATCAGCCTGCGCCGATCAGTAGTGTACTCCTCAATCAGTTCCG
Organism: uncultured Heliobacteriaceae bacterium; assembly: GCA_964457105.1. Classification (GTDB taxonomy): domain Bacteria; phylum Acidobacteriota; class Blastocatellia; order RBC074; family RBC074; genus DASRDU01. Next base: position 14,551 of record CAYWDW010000015.1, on the reverse strand, counting down.
CTTCAGTCTTGAACTGCGACAGCAGGGCTTCATCTTCAGCCTGAAGCTGCCCAAGCAGCCCGGTCAGAGTGGATGTGGCAACTCGCATTTTCGTTTTCATGCTGCCCGATGTATCAATCACCAGGCTGAGGCTGACCAGCGACCGCTCGTGGCTGAAAGACGTGAGCTGTTGCGGAACATTGTCTTCAAGGACACTGAAGTTCTCTTTCTTCAAATCTTCAACCTGCTGGCCTGCCGCGTCAAAGACATTGACGAACAACCTGACCTGATGACCGGACTGAACGGCCCCGGTGGTCACGAGCGCCAGAGTGAGGGATAGTGAAATGAACAGGATTATCAGATGACGTTTTCTCTGAAGCATAAGATTGGTCGGTTATCAGCGATCAATTGGCGAGGCGCGAGGCGCGCTGCCGTTCAATAAAAGCTCTGATCTGCTGGCGGTCTTCGAGCATCAGGTCAAGGAATTCGACGCCCAGACCCGTGCCGCCTCTGGTGTGGCGAATAATGACGGTGCCGGAAATGAAATCAGGCGTGCCGGGCAGGCGGAAGCGCAGGCTGAGAATGGCTCCGGTCGGGTAACGCTGGCTGGTTTCGATGAAAGCGCCGCTTTCGCTCAGATCGGTCAGGGTTTCACTGGTGCGGGTGAAAATGCCGTCCTGTCCCAGCCAGATTTCGGTCAGCAGTGAAAATCGCTGATGTCGTCTGCGCTCGTCCATGATCAGCTCACTTCCGGGGGGTGCTGGCGGGGCGGTGGTTGTGTGACTGCTGGTTTCTGAGTGCGAGCAGGCGCGTCGGGATGTCGGTTTTGATCGCATCCACGCCGAGAATCATCATCGCCTGTGCGATGTCAGGGTCATCAACGGTCCAGACCCAGACTTCGACCCCGGCCTTGTGCGCCAGTTCGATGATTTCACGCGACAGCTTTTTGTATGAAACTGAAATCGAATGCGGCTTGAATTCCAGCGTGCGTTTGAGCGCAATTTCGTAAGGCACTGACTCGTCGTAACCGGGATTGATGTGCAATCGCAGTTGCGGCCCCAGGGCGGCGCGCAGCTTTTTCGCGGTCACCAGATCGGGCGCTTCCAGTTCCACGCGCTCCAGGCCCTGATAATCTTTCAGGGCCGCCATGACCTGCTCAACCAGCTCAGCAAAACGCGCATTGCGTTTGAGTTCAATATTGAGCAGCCCGCCGCTGACCTGCAGCAGTTCGCGCAGCGTCGGCACCCGCTGACCACCCTTGTCCGCGCCCACCGGCGGCAGCGGTTTCGCCGTCAGCTCAGCATACGTCAGATCTGAAATCAGCTTTGCGCTGCCGCTTTTCGGCAGGCCTTCGACCCGCCCGAACTTGTCATCGTGATAAACCACCACGACGCCGTCGCGCGTCATCCGAAGGTCGGTTTCAATGCCGTCAGCGCCGATTGACATCGCGCGGGTAAACGCGCCAATCGTGTTTTCAGTGAACTCCTCAGCGCCGCCGCGATGAGCGATGATGAGCGGTCTGTGGACTGGCGGTGCTGATGAAAGTGACAACCCCGCTTCGGCGTGGTGCGTGACCGGGCCGGACCACAGCAGGCTGACCAGCAACAACAGACTCACAAAGGCGGGACGCGAAAACAGATGCATGTGGCAAAACTTCAGAATGGTTTCAGAGTTGATGCAGCGTGATTCGTCAGGACAAAGGGGCATTGTTGCTGACCAGGTTTGAATAGATCACCCACTGGCCATCAAGCTCTCCGGCCACGAGGACATACTTTTTCACCTTGCCCTCAGCCCGGAAGCGGAAGAAGCGGGTAAACAGTTCGTTGGGCGGCACCCGCGGAATGTTGACGCGGCGGCCCGGCGCTTCGTAGACCAGATGAGCGAACTCACCGACTTCGGCAGAACTGGCGCTGCCGCTGATTACTCGCGGAATCATTTCGGTCAGGCGCTGCTGCTGCTGCTTTGCCGAATTTTTAATCTGGTCCAGCTCGGTCGTCTTTTCCTGCAGGGCGCGGTTCGTCTGATCGAACTGCTGCTGCAATTCGGAGACTCTGGCGCGGGCTTCATCGGCGATGCCGATGTTGCGGCGATACAGGCCCCAGGCCAGCGCCGCCACAACGAGCGCCCCAATCAGTAAACCGGCCAGCACCAGACACACAAACCTGAGCAGCGCGCGCTTTTCAGCTTCGATCTGCATGGTCTGGCGACGGACTGTTTCGTATTCCTGCTGACTGTACATAGCGGCGTCAGTCTAGCCTGACTCAAATCTATCTTCAATTCCGTTCCGCCAAATCCGCAAGTTCAATGGCGATTTATGTTAAGGATGTAAAGTTTCAGCGCTGAGATGCAGTAACGGCACCCTCAGGCTATAATGCGTCACTGATCCAGCAGGCAGGCAAGGTGTGCAGCGAGACATCCGGCGATCCGGTCTGCTGGTCGGCATCTGCACAGTTACCCGGATCCCAGCAAACTTAATTTATCAGGCTTCCAGCCCTCGTCAGGAAATGATCTTTCATTCAGTAAACCTTATGATGCAACAGGCTCGCAAACATACCCTGATTTTACTGCTGCTTGGCGGACTGGCACTGGCCGGTTGTCGCGGCGGTGAAGCGGGTGCGCCCGCTACCAAAGACAACAAACCCGGCACGAAAGGCGGCTCCGGCGAAGCCGCCGCGCTGCCCGCCCACAGGGTCCATCTGGTTGTGGCGGCTCAACGCTCGGTGCCGCGCATGGTGACCGCCCCCGGCACGCTCGCGGCAGATGAACAGATTTCGCTGGGCTTCAAAGTCGCAGGCCGCGTCAGTCAGCTCAAAGTTGATCTCGGCAGCTTCGTGCGCAAGGGGCAGATCATTGCTCAGCTTGAAACCGAAGATTTCAAATCCCGCGTCGAACAGTCTGAAGCCGCCCTGCAGCAGGCTCGCGTCAGGCTGGGCCTGCCGCCGCAGTCTTCTGAAGACCCGAATGATGATCGCATCGTGATTGAAAACACAGCGCTCGTGCGCCAGGCCCGCGCCCGCCTGGTCGAAGCACAGCGCAATCGTGACCGCGCCGCGCAACTTGTCGAACAGGGCGTGCAGCCCAAAGCCGAACTGGACCGCACCGATGCGGCGCTCAAGGTGGCCGAGAGCCAGTATCAGGACGCGATTGAAGAGATTCGCAATCGCCAGGGCGTGCTCCTGCAGCGCCGCTCGGAACTTGTGCTGGCGCGGCAGCAGCTTTCCTACACGACGCTTTATGCGCCAGGCGACGGAGCCGTGCGCGAAAAGAAAACTTCGGTGGGTGAATATCTCGCGGCTGGAACTCCGGTCGCGACCATCGTGCGGCTGCACCCGCTGCGGCTGCGCGTCGAAGTGCCTGAACGCGAAGCCGTCGGCATTCGCGCCGGATTGCCGGTGAAGATTACGGTGGATCAGGATGCCGGCGCCTATGCGGGCCGCGTGGTGCGCCTCAGTCCGGCCATTCAGGAACAGAGCCGCACCCTGATCATCGAAGCCGAAGTTGACAATCAGCAGGGTCGGCTGCGCCCCGGTGCCTTTGCGCGGGCCGAAATTCAGACCAGCACGACCAGTGGCGTGGTGACCATTCCGCCGTCAGCGATTATCAGCTTCGCCGGGATTCAGAAAGTCTATCTCGTCCAGAATGGCAAGGCCGTCGAGCGCCCGGTCATCACTGGCAAGCGCGAAACCGGATGGGTGGAAATCACTGAAGGCCTGCAGCTCGGCGATGAAGTCGTGGATGCACCAGGCAATCTGGTGACCGGACAGGCGGTCACCGTGGAAAAATAAGCGAGTCGGTGTCTGAGCTGCCGCCACTGACGATCAACTGCCAATCAATGAAGTAATCATGCAAAAGCTCGCAGAAATCTGTATTCGTCGTCCCGTCTTTGCCGCGATGATCATTCTGGCGCTGGTCGTCATCGGCGCTGAAAGTTATTTCAAGCTTGGCATTGACCGGTTTCCGGCCATGGATGTGCCGACGGTGTCGGTGATGATGAGCCTGCCGGGGGCTTCGCCCGAAGAGGCTGAATCCTCGCTCGCGCAACTGCTCGAAGAGGCCGTCAATACGGTGGATGGCATCGAACAGTTGCGTTCGATTTCAAGCCAGGGTCGCGCCATGGTCATGGCGACTTTCAATCTCGACCGTGATATTGACGATGCCGCACAGGACGTGCGCGACCGCGTGCAGAGCGTGCTGCGGCAACTGCCGCCGGGCACGGATCCGCCGATTGTCCGCAAATTCGACAGTGAACGTTCAGGGGTTCTCTCCTTCGTCCTCTCCAGCCAGCGTTCCATCCGCGAACTGACCGAGCTTGCCGACAAGGTGGTCAAACCGCTGCTCGAACGTTCGACCGGCGTGGGCGAAATCGGCATTTACGGCGGGCGCAATCGCGCCATCAACATCTGGATTGATGCTGACCGGCTGGCGGCCTATCACCTGCCGATCACCCAGGTGCGGCAGGCGCTGGTGCGGCAGAACACCGATGTGCCGGGCGGCAACGTGGATGCCGGCGCGCGCGAACTGGTGCTGCGCACGATGGGCCGCGTGGGTGAGCCGCAGGATTTCAATGATCTGGTCGTGGCGACCGTCAACGGCGCGCCGGTGCGCGTGCGTGATCTGGGCTATGCCGAAGACGGGACCAAGGAACCCCGCTCGGTCGCGCGCTTCAACGGCGTCCCGTCGGTGACGCTCGATGTGCGGCGACAGTCCGGCGCGAACACGATGGCCGTGATTGACGATGTGAAGAAGAATCTCGACCGGGTGCGGGCGCAGTTGCCGTCAGACGTCAGGCTGGAAATCATCAGCGATCAGTCCCGCTACATCAGCAACGCGCTGCACGAAATCAACACGCACCTCGTGCTGGGCAGCATTCTGGCCTGTCTCGTCGTGCTGCTTTTTATGCGCTCGTGGCGTTCGATGGTCATTGCGGGGGTGGCGATTCCGACTTCGGTGATTGCGACCTTCGGCATGATGCGCGCGCTCAATTTCACGCTGAACAGTGTGACGATGCTGGCGCTGGTGCTGATGGTCGGCGTGGTGATTGACGATGCGATTGTGGTGCTCGAAAACATCTTCCGCTTCATTGAAGAGAAGAAGATGAAACCGATCCAGGCGGCCCGGGAGGCCACGCAGGAGATCGGGCTGGCGGTGATGGCCACGACGCTGTCGCTGGTGGTGATCTTTCTGCCGGTCTCGTTTATGTCTTCGATTTCGGGGCGTTTTCTGCGGCAGTTCGGCATCACGGCGGCGGTCGCGATTATGGTCAGCCTGCTGGTATCGTTCGTGCTGACGCCGGTCATGAGTTCGCGGCTGCTGCGCGCGGGCGATGCCAAAGGGCACGATGTGGCGGCGTCGCGGCGCGGCTTCTACAGCCTGCTGGATCGGTTCTACACGTGGCTGCTGCGCCTCGTGCTGCATCACCGGCTGGCGGCAGCGGTGATGGCGTTGCTGGTGATGCTCTCGTCGGTTCCGCTCTATTCGATGGTCAAGCAGGATTTCATTCCGAGCAACATTGACGAAGGTGAATTTCGCGTCAGTCTGAGCGCACCGGAAGGGACCAGTCTCATCGCCATGGACGAGGCGCTGCATGAGGTTGAGACGGAACTGCGGCAGATGCCGGAAATCCGGATGATGCAGGCCTCCGCCGGCAGTTCATTTATGGGGTCGGTCAACAGCGCCGACATGTACATCCGCATTCCGCCGCACGAGGAACGCACGATCAATTTCACCAAATTCTGGAACGGGCTGAAGCGCGGTGAACCGCTCGCCGTCTTCCGGGGCAATTACAGCGCCCGCGATGTGCAGATGAAGGTGCGCCAGCGGTTACGCAGATTCACGCACCTGCGCCCGTCGGTGCGCAATCCGGAGACGATCAACCTCGGCACGGGCGGCTTCTCTGACATTGATTTTGCGTTTCGCGGCCCGGACATCAATCTGCTGGTGAAATACGCCAATGAGCTGCGGGTGCGCGCCCCGGAACTCGGCCTGCAGGATGCTGACGTGACGCTCAAGCTCGACAAACCGGAACTGCGCGTCGAAATTGATCGCGCCCGCGCGGCTGATCTGGGCGTGGACACGACCGACATTGCCACGGCGCTGCGCCTGATGGTCGGCGGCGACGAGAAGGTGTCGCGCTTCCGCGACGAAACAATGAACGAGGATTACGACGTGCAGTTGCGCCTGCAGCAGGGCGACCGCAACGATCAGAAGACGATTTCGCGGCTTTACGTGCCCTCCTCGCGCGTCGGACTGGTCAGCCTGGAAAACCTTGTCACGCTGAAACGTTCTGACGGGTCCTCGCGCATTGACCGCATGGATCGCCAGCGCCAGGTGTCGCTGCGCGCGAGCGTGGCGCCGGGCTTCGCGCTGGCCGACCGCGTCGAAGCGTTGCGCGCTGAAGTGACTAAAATGAACCTGCCGTCGGCTTACAGCATTGCCGTTTCCGGTCGCGCCCGCGAACTCGAACGCACCTTCACACAATTCATTGTCGCCTTTCTGCTGTCAGTCGCGTTTATGTACATGATCCTGGCCTCGCAGTTTGAAAGCACGATTCATCCGGTGACGATTCTCATCTCGCTGCCGATGGCCGTGCCCTTTGCGCTGCTGTCGTTGTGGCTGACTGACAACACGCTCAATCTCTATTCGGCGCTGGGCATTCTGGTGCTGTTCGGCGTGGTGAAGAAAAATTCGATTTTACAGATTGACCACACGCTCAATCTGCGGCGCGCCGGGCTGGAGCGCGATGTCGCCATCATTCAGGCCAACCGCGACCGCCTGCGACCGATTCTGATGACGACGCTCGCGCTGGTCGCCGGCATGCTGCCGCTTGCGCTCGGCACCGGCCCTGGCGCTGAAGAGCGGCGGTCAATCGCCATCGTCGTCATTGGCGGTCAGTCGCTGTCACTGCTGCTGACGCTGCTGGTGACGCCGGTCGCCTATTCGATCTTCGATGACCTGGCCGCCACCAGCCGGTGGCGCAGGATTGCATCAGCCATCAGCCTGCCATTCCGCTGGCGCAGTAAAAAACAGACCATCGAACCCGGCAGCACAGCCCGCCCTGAATCGGGCGACTGAAGCACCGAACATGACCGAGCACTTTCATCAGCCGGATGGAGCTGAGTTTCTGATCCGGTCGGCCACGGCGTCAGACGCGCCGTTGCTGGCCGGGTTGCGTTATGCCTTTCGTGCCAGTCTCGGCCAGGCCATTGAAAGCGAAGCTGAGTTTGTGCCGCGCTGTAGTGCGTGGATGCAGCAGCGTCTGAAGCCCGACAGTCTGTGGCATTGCTGGATCGCCGAACAGCAGCACACGCCCGCAGGCCATCTGTGGGCGCAGCTCATCGAAAAGATTCCCAACCCGACCGACGAACCTGAAGTTCACGCCTACCTCACCAATTTCTATGTTCTGGAAGCGGCGCGCGGCAAAGGCATCGGCTCAAGGCTGCTCAGCACGGCGCTCGAATGGTTGCAGTCGCAGCACGTGGATGCAGTCATCCTGTGGCCCACACCGGCCAGTCGTTCGCTGTACCTGCGACACGGCTTTGCCGTGCGCGATGACCTGCTGGAAAGAATCCTGGCGAAACAGCATTAGATCAATTTGCAATTGCGTGACGGTTCAGTACGCGAGCGTGAGCGAGCGCCCCGGCACGGCGGACCGGGGCGGGCGCCCACCCTACCGGACTGAAACG
>CAYWDW010000015.1:237-6880 GCA_964457105.1 uncultured Heliobacteriaceae bacterium | reverse complement strand
AACCCTAATATATCATTTTCCATTGGGGGTGGGGGCTCTGCCCGCCGGGTGCGCCCCCCGCCGCGGGCTGCCGCGTCGGGGCGCTCGCTCACGCTCGCGTACTGAACCGTCACGCAATTGCAAATTGATCCAGGCTGAACTCAGCAGCCCCACAATTCACGCCGCACTCCAGACGCGCCGCGCTCCGATTTATGCACAGGCTCCATTAAGCTATAGCGGCCCCTGAATTCAGGGCAGTGCGCTGCCGATGGTTTCGGCGTTGAAGCTGTCGCTGGCCAGTTCCGGCACATTCAGAATCAGCACGACGCGGCCATCGTCCATCAGGGTGGCGCCGGTGAACCCACGCATCCGGCGCAGGTGCGCGGCCAGGTGCCTGACCACGATCTCGCGTCCGCCGATGATCTGATCAATCAGCAGGCCAAACTGTCGGCCTCCGGTTCTGAAGACCAGGGCCATTTGATTTTCAGCATTCTGTCGGCACGCGGTCCCGGGCCTGAGCAGGTCTGAGAACCACAGCAGCGGCGTCTCCTGGCCGTTCAGATTCAGCGCAGGCGCAGCACCGGTGTCCGACATCGCTTCCGGTTCGACCCGCAGAATCTGCGTCACGCCGCCCAGCGGAATGGCATAAGTCTGTCCGTCCGCTTTCACCAGCAGCGCCTGCATCACGGCCTTCGACATCGGCAGCCGGATGATGAAGGTGGTGCCGAGACTGGGCTGCGTCTCAACCGCAATGCTGCCCCTGAGCTGCTGCACCGCGCTTTGCACGATGTCCAGCCCCACGCCGCGCCCCGAAATTTCGCTGACCTGTTCGCAGGTGCTGAAGCCGGGCTGAAAAATCAGCGGCCACAATTCCTCGTCCTTCAGGCGCGCTGCTTCGTCGCGGCTGCCCGCCAGGCCCTGACGCACGGCGGCGGCGCGCAACCTGTCAGCCTCAAGCCCGCGACCATCGTCACGAATCTGAATTATGACTTCTGCGCCTTCGCTCCAGGCATCAATGTGAATGCGCCCCTGGGCCGGTTTGCCCAGGGCCAGGCGTTGCTCAGTGGTTTCAATGCCGTGATCCACGGCGTTGCGCAAAAGGTGCTGCAACGGATCCGCGAGCGCTTCAATCACGGTCTTGTCAAGTTGCGTGTCTTCGCCGGAAAAGAGCAGTTCGACCTGGCGGCCCTGCGGCGCGGCCACGCTGCGCACGGCGCGGTGCAGCCGCGTCGCCAGCGTTGACAGCGGCACCAGTCGCAGGTGCATCAGCCGATTCTGCACTTCGCCGGAAAGCCGTCGCTGGCGTCCCAGCAGGCTGTCAAATTCACCGGCCAGGGTGGTCAGTCCCTGCCGCAGGGCCTGGACATTGCAGGTCACTTCAGACAGTTCACGCGCGAGCTGATGAAATTCGGCGGACGGCTCAGAGCCGGATTCAGCCCAGCCGGGCATCGTCGAATGGACCGGCGTCCGGCAGCCAGGCAGGGCGGCTTCGGATTCGGTTTCGAGCGTGGAAGAAATGTTGCGCAGGCGTTCGCTGCTGAACCGCAGGTCGTCAAGCTGCTGCGTCAGATCAGCGAGGCGCTGCTCAAACGCGGTGCGCACGATGCCCAGTTCACCGGCCAGATGGTCCAGTTCATTGAGCCGCGCCAGCGGCACGCGCACGAATTGCGCCACCGACAAAGCCGCCGGGTCGGGCGATGTTTGCGCCGCTTCCGGCAGGCGCTCAACCGGCGCATCAATGACCGGTGACACCGGGTCAGACATTGATTGCGCGGCCAGCGGTGCGCTCACCTGCGCCGGTTCAGTTTCAGGCAGGCTGACAGCTTCTGATTCAGGCGGCGCGGCAGTCACAACCGGCACCGCATCGGCTGGCTTCAACGCCCTGGCGTATGCGGCATAAAGCTGCTGCACCTGCTGTTCATCGGCCCCGCCGAGCATCATTTCTTTCAGCACACCGGTGGCCGCCGCCAGCAGTCGCCTGAGTTCAGAGGCCGACCCCGGCTGCCCGTCGCCCAGCAGGTCCAGCAGGTCTTCGCAGCGATGCGCCAGCCCGGTGATGTCACGCCAGCCGGCCATCGCCGCCGCGCCCTTGAGCGCGTGCAGGCTGCGCCGAATGACCTGCCACGGCTCAGGGCCATCCGGCTGTGCTTCCAGTTCACGCAGGGCCGCGTTGAGGCGGTGCAGGTGATCTTCGGCTTCAGGGATGAAGACATCGGCCAGCTCCGGCGACCAGTCCGGTCCGGCAACTTCCAGAATGTCATCCTGCGATTCAACCGGCGCAGGCGGTGGCGATGCCGACAAGTCAGTCTGCCGGCCTGCCGCTTCAGTCATCGCGTGGCCGGGCGACAGGTCAGCGCGGCTGCGCGACACCGGGCCGGAAGCCTCAGGCAGTGAACGGCTGCCGGATACTTCAGCGAGGCAGTCGCTGAGTTGTGCAGCAGTCTCGCGCAGTCGCTGCGCCGCGTCACGGCTGAGCGTCAACTGCCCGCCGAGGTCGTGAATCATTGCTTCGAGCCGGGCCGCCACATTGCTGAGCGGGTCAAAGCCAAGGACCGAAGCCGCGCCCCTGATGGTCTGAGTGTGGCGACAGGCTGTTTCGAGCGGACCGGGGTTGCTGCGGTTGCGCAGATAAGCTTCGATGCCCTGCGCAATCTCCGGCAGATACCCGCTCGCCTCTGCGATAAAACCGGCGACCACCGCCGGATCAAACTTGCGCTCGATCATGACTGCTGATCTCCCTCGCCGTCCGGCCCTGGTTTCGCCTGGCGCTCATCGGCCATCGGTTCGGCGGACACTGCACCGGACGAAACCGACAGCCCGAAAGCGGACACTGAAGCGCGCAACTCATCGGCCAGTTGCGACAGGTCGCTGCCGTTGGCTGATGCCTGCTGCGCCCCGGCGGCCTGCGGCGTGTTGGCGGCGATGTGCTGCATCGTCTGCGTGACTGCTTCGGAGTTGCGCGCCTGTTCCCTGGCGGCCTGCAAAATGGTCTGCGTCACTTCGGCCAGATGGTGCGAAACAGTTTCGATGCGGTCGAACACCTGCCCGGCCTGACCGGCCTGGTGCGCACCGGCGACCACTTCGCGGGCGCTTTCTTCCAGGTCTGAAAGCGCCACGCGGGTCCCCGTCTGAATGATGCTGACGAGTTCGGCCATCCGGCGCGTGGCCCCGGCTGAACGTGCGGCCAGGCGTTCGACCTCTTCAGCCGCAAGCGCACAGCCGCGCCCCGATTCACCGGCCATGGCCGCCTGAATCGAAGCGTTGAGCGCCTGGATCGAAGTGCGGTCGGTGAGGTCCTGCATCAGTTGCACGATCTCGCTGATTTCCTGCGAGCTGGCGTCAAGCTGCCGGATGCGTCGGGCCGACTCCTGCACCTGCGCGCGAATGCGCTGCAGGCCCTGCACCGCGTGGCGCACGGCCTCGCTGCCGTGCCGGGCCGTGCTGACGGCCTGCTGCGCGACGCGGGCCGACACGTTGGCGTTTTCAGATACGTCCTGAATTGACCGGACCATTTCGCTGATGGTCTCAGCCGTGTGCAAAAGCTGTGTGGTCCGGGCGCGGCTGTCGGCGGCCACCTCGTCGGCGGTTCTGACTGTGACCGAAGCGGCTGAAGTCACCCGCGCGGTCACAGCCTGCACCTGGCCGATGAGTTGACGCAGCTCAGCCGGCGTAAAGTTGAACGAATCGGTCGCGGCACCGGGCGGGTCAACCAGGATTTCGGCGGCGCGCGTCAGTTCGTCGGGCGCGACGGTTTTGGCCTGGTCAGACAGCGGCATCATCGAAGGCTGAAGGTCTGCGGACTCGTCCGGTGACGGCAGTTGCAGCTCGCGTTCGTGCAGGTCATCAGCCAGTGATTGCAACGCCTGCGGCACGGCGCTGATTTCAGCACCAGGCTTTTGTTCGTCAGGGTCTTCAAGATCGCGCACCGCCTGCGGCACGACGCTGATTTCAGGCGGCGGCGTAAACCGGACCGCCGGATCACCCGTGGCGAGGCTCGCCGCGATGGCACCGGATTCATCAAGCGCGCGCGCGATTGAACGCAGCAACTGCACACCGAGACCTGTCAGCGCGCCAAGCGCGACCAGCAGCAGCGCCAGCGAAACCAGCGTCAGCAGGCGGCTGAAATCAGCGATGTCGCCGGACATTTCCCGGATGCGCTCGCGTTCGGTGGCTTCCATTTCGCGCAGGGCGCGGCTGGCGCGGTGAAAGGCCTGATTCATCTGCGCCACCGGCGCGGCAGCCTGCTCGCTGAGCGGCCCTGCGCTGTCGCGTGTGCCTGCCGGTCCGGCCTGCCCCTGGCTCTCAGCCGCCGACAGCACGGTGTCGGTCAGCCGGTTCATCTGTTCAATCTCGGCCTGCACCGTGCGAAAGTTCGTGGTCAGGTCGCCGTCACCAGACAGCGCGTCGCTGGCCCGGACCATAAAGCGCCGGTATTCCTCGCGGCGGCGCTTGAAATTGCCGCGCTCGGCTGGCACGTCAGACTTTTCCAGCACGTTGTTGCCGGGCGCATTGAGCTGCTGCGCCTGGGCGGCGAGTTCGGCAATGAACTGCGATTTCACCTGCCGGGCGGCAAGCGCGGTTTCGTGGCGGCGCGTCGCGGTGGCAAGATAAAAGAGCGCCCCCCACAACAGCAGCGCCACCGCGCCTGACACGGCGATCATCAGCCGGAGCCGGCTCCTGAGACTCGAAAGCAACCTGTGTCGCGGCGGCGCGTCGGGCTGAGTGAAGGCTGCCGGGTTTTCCATAAAAATTCATCCTCTTTTCTGGCGGGACTCTGCGCCGGGCGGTGGCCGCGTGTCAGTCAGCGGTGTCGAGCGAACGCAGCAGGCGGTCCGCATCCAGCACCTTCAGCCTGTGACCGGCGTGTTCAGCCAGGGCCGACAGAAAGGGCGTCGTCGGCCCGGACGACGCGTGCAGTTGCGCTTCAGTCAGATCAATCAGGCCGGTCACCTGATCAACGAGCAATCCGCTCGTCAGGTCGCGCTCGCGGGTCGCCACCACGCACAAGCGACGCGGGTCCTGCGCCTGCTGCGCGGCCCCGAACAGCGCGCCGCAGTCAATCACCGAAATGATTTCACCGTGCAGGCTCGTGACTCCGGCCAGCCAGTGCGGGCCGCGCGGCAGCGGCGTCACCACCGAAGGCCGGTCAACTTCCAGCACCTCGCTGACGGGCAGCGCATAACTTTCACCGGCCACCGCAAAGAGCAGATACCGCGTCGGGCGGTCAGTTTCAGACGGCTCGCCAGCGGGCGGCGGTGCGACTGCGGAACTGTCAGTGTGCATCTTCATCACCAGATGTAATTACTTTCGACCGTCTCAATCAGCAGCGCCGGTTCAAAGGGCTTGGTGACGTAATCAATGGCCCCGACCATGCGGCTCCGCGCCTTGTCAAAGAGTCCGTGATTGCCCGACATCAGGATGAGTTCCTTCAGCCGAACGTTTTCCTTGTCCACGTTCGGCACCTCGATACCGATGGTGTCTTTCCCTGGAATCGGCGCGACCACGCGGACCGCGGGCGCCTTCAGCGACCGGGCGATGTCGTTGCTCAAGGAGACGATCTGGCTGACCTTGATCCCGGGCGCCAGTGAAAGCTCGTACATCGTGATGACGGGGCCCGTTTCAATCTCGACCACTCGGGCGTCCAACCGGAACTCGCCCAGGGTCTGTTCAAGAACCTTTGCCTTCTCTCGAACAACCGACTCCTGCTGAACCATGTAGCCGTATTCCGGCTCGTCCAACACGTTCATGTGGGGCAGGTCATATCTGCCCAGATCCTTCGGATAGGGATGCGGCTCCACACGAGCTTGAGCGAGAACGGGTTTCGAACGGCGCAGGTTTCGGATCGGAGCGTCCTCTGATGAAATCGGTTTGACCTCAATCGCTTCAACGTCCCTCTCTTCGAGTTGGACCGCAGGTGTGTTGTCTTCCGCACGACACCCCGGTGGTCCGATCCGATCGGTCACGCCGGCGTCCAAGACTTCCGGGACCACGCCCGGAAACTGGAGCAGGTCCTGTACCTCCGGTTGATCGATGGCAGAGCGCACGGCATCCTCCTTAACCTCTGTCGGCCGATTCTCGTGTGAACGCGTGGGAACGGCACTCTCGCTCGCTTCAACACGCTTCGCTTTCTCAGCACCTCGCGCGACCGGCCGATTGTCCTCGGCTTCCGCCGAGCATTCCACGAACCCATCATCTATCGAACGCTCAACGTCGGCGACCGGCTTTCGGCCAAACCAGCCCAGGCGTGGCCAAGCCGGCCAATGCCTCAAACTCGCGCGTTCCCTCGTTCCCTCATTGCGAGCTTCCCGTCTCCTCGGGGGCGGTGGCAAGCGTTCGGGTTCGTCCCTCTCCTTCTCCTCTACCCCCGGTGTGGTCAACGCCTGCACCGCGGAATCGGCAATCAGAACGGCTTGCTGTCCCAGTCTCCCCACGGCGCTCGGTACCCGGATTGCCAGCCCCTCCGCCGCCAAGAGCAGGCCGACACCTATGCCGCAAAGGATGATTAGCGCGGTACCGGCCGAAGAGCAATGCAGTCTCAGGAAATGGACGATGGCGATGCCGACGATTCCGCCGTTGCCTTGCGGCAGCGAATCCGCACCGCCGGGAGAGATCATCCTAACCGACGCCGCCGTTCCGGCAACGAGGAAAGCGACTCCGAGAACCC
>CAYWDW010000015.1:0-227 GCA_964457105.1 uncultured Heliobacteriaceae bacterium | reverse complement strand
ATTCAGACGTCCCCGTAGCATGGCAGCCAACGTGGCCACAGTCACGAACAGAACGATCACATACCCCCCAGAGCCAAACCAATAGAAAAGGTGGTACGCAATCCAGGCACCCGACGAACCACAAAGATTGTGAGGCGGCGTGGGGTGGGGCCAGACCTTACTGCTCGGCCAGTCGGCCGGATCGAAGGTCAGCAACGCCAGCCAACAGAAACTGGCGGCCGCCAACA
>CAYWDW010000014.1:0-19248 GCA_964457105.1 uncultured Heliobacteriaceae bacterium | reverse complement strand
AATGTTGTAGCCCAGTTCATCGGTCTGCCCGATTGCACTGCCCGCCTTAATGCCGCCCCCGGCAAGCCAGTAAGTAAATGCACGCGGATGATGATCGCGTCCGAGCAGCTTCGATCCGGCGCGCGCTTCATTGACCGGCGTGCGCCCGAATTCACCGCCCCAGACGACGAGCGTTTCATCGAGCAGCCCGCGCTGTTTCAGGTCATCGAGCAGCGCGCCAATCGGGCGATCAGTTTCACGGCACATCCGGGGCAGCTTGGTCGGAATGTCCACGCCGACGCCGTTACCATGCATGTCCCAGCCCCAGTGATAAAGCTGCACAAAACGCACGCCGCGTTCGACCAGTCGCCGCGCCAGCAGACAGTTGTTGGCAAACGAAGCCTGACCTGGCCGCGTGCCGTAAGCTTCGTGAACGGCGCGCGGTTCGCGGCTGATGTCGGTCAGTTCCGGCACGCTCGACTGCATGCGATAAGCCAGTTCATAAGCCGCAATCCGCGTGTCAATTTCAGGATCGCCAATCGCCTGCCGGTTTATCTGATTCAGATCACGAATCGCATCCAGCGAAGCCCGCCGCGCTTCAGCGCTGATGCCTTCAGGATTTGAGACAAACAGCACCGGATCGCCTTTCGCGCGAAACTCAACGCCCTGATGCACCGTCGGCAGAAAGCCGCTGCCCCAGCACGTCTTGCCGCCGTCAGGATTGTTTTCGCCCGACAGCAGCACGACGAACGCAGGCAGGTCTTTATTCTCGCTGCCCAGGCCGTAAGTCAGCCACGCCCCCATACTCGGTCGCCCCGGAATCTGATGCCCGGTGTTCATCATGATCTGCGCCGGAGCGTGATTGAACTGCGTGGTTTTCATCGAACGAATGATCGCAATGTCATCCGCATGCCGCGCCAGCCCCGGCAGCAGATTGCACATCAACTGCCCCGCCTGGCCATACCGTTTGAATTCAAACGGCGAACCAAGCAGCTTCGGCGTCCCGTTGATAAAGGCGAATCGCTCGCCTTTGATGAACTCCGACGGAATGTCCTGCCCGTCGTATTTGTTCAGCGCCGGCTTGTGATCGAACAGGTCAAGCTGCGACGGCGCACCGGCCATAAACAGGTAGATGATGTGCTTCGCCTTCGGCGCAAAATGCGGCCCGCGTGGCGCTTCATTGTCAGTCGCCGCAAAGAGCCGGTCATTCAGCAGCGCCGACAGCGCCAGCGCACCGATGCCGAAACCAGCGGTCTGTTTGAAGAAATGGCGACGGGTCAGGTCACGAATAGAGTCTGTCTGCCTGTTCATGGTCTTTCCTTCCTGCCCTGTAGTAAGATCAGGCCACAGCCTGAATGGAGGTGTTATGGAACCTTTCAATGAAATAATGCGGCTTCAGCCGGTCCCGGTGTTGCACGCGCTGCCAGTCACACTGCCCGGCGAAGGCGCGATTGACATTGAGCTTGAGCAGGGAGTGCTGATCTTTCGCGCCTCTCAACCGATCAGGGAAAGAATCGAAGAGCTGCTCCGCAGACAACGTGAATCAATTCTGACAGCCGATGAAGAAGACGAGTTACAGCAGTACGAAGAGGTTGATGATTACCTGAGTTATCTCAACCGCCTGATTCGCAATCTGGCACAACCGCAGGAACCGCCCCGTGCCTCGTAAAATCCCGTCTGAACTTCAGCAGCAGATTCGCCAGCGCGCCGGTTTTCTTTGCGAATACTGCCATATCAGCGAACGCTGGCAATACGTTCCTTTTACGATTGACCATCTCGTTCCTGTTCCTGACGGAGGAGACGAGGCAATTGATAACCTCGCCCTCGCCTGCTTTCACTGTAACCGCCGCAAATCAGATAAAAGAACTGCGCCGGATCCGCAGACCGGACAGATGATTCCGATATTCAACCCGCGCCTGCATCGCTGGGCAGAACATTTCATCTGGTCAATGGACAAGTTACACATCATTCCATTGACAGCCATCGGCAGAGCTACGGCTCAGCTACTCGAACTCAATCGGGAACGCGCGGTAAATATTCGAGCTGCCGACGTTGTCATCAGCCGTCACCCACCGGCTGACGATCCGGTCCAACAGGCGAATGAGCCATGAAGCGGCAGGCTGCAACGCCATAGCCGGAACCAGACCTGTTACAGCGGCCTCACCCAGATATTCCGATACCGTACTGGATTGCCGTGATCCTGCAGTTTGAGCGGGCCTTGCGGCGCGTGTGCGATATATTGCGGCGCGCGGTCGTGCCACGTTTCGCCGTAAATTTCGACGTTGTTCTGAATCAGCACGCCGTTGTGCAGCACCGTCACGCGGGCGCGCTCGGTGACTTTACCCGTTTCATCGAATTTCGGCGCCTTGAAAATAATGTCGTAGCTCTGCCACTCGCCAGGCTTGCGGCAGGCGTTGACGAGCGGGGCGTGCTGTTTGTAAACCGAACCGGCCTGACCGTGAAAATAGGTCTTGTTATCATATGAATCGAGCACCTGCACTTCGTAATGCCCCATCAGAAAGACGCCGCTGTTGCCGCGTCCCTGCTCTTCGCCTTTGACTTCGGCGGGCGTCGCCCATTCGATGTGCAACTGACAGTCGCCGTATTCATACTTTGAAGCGATGTCGCCAGCGCCGGGTTTGACCTGCAGATAACCGTCCCTGACTTCCCATTGTGCCGCGCTGCCGTCAAGCACCTTCTGCCAGCCCGACAGGTCTTTGCCATCGAACAGCACGATGGCATCCGAAGGCGCATCGCCGGGTCTGACGCCAGGCGTAATCACCGTCGGTTCCTTCTTTGGCGACGGCAGCGCCGGTTGCAGCAGGCCCATCTGAATCGCCTTGTTCAGCACTTCCTGCACCTCCTGCGGCGTCCACCGCTGCGGCTGCGCTCTGGTCAGGGCGATGAAGCCACCCAGGACAGCGCAGGCTATGAACACGATCAAAAGCAGCGCGCGGCGACGGGACAATGTGGCAATCAGACTCGACATGGTTTTTGTTTTTCTCCTGGGGATGGAAATTTTCGGCAGTTATTGTTTCGTCAGTGTTTCATCCAGATTGAGCAGCACGTTGGCAACAACCGTCCAGGCGGCCAGTTCAGGCGCGGGCAATTCTCGCGCGTCACCTTTCATCAGTTGTTCGGCGGCCTGCGGGTGCGCCTTGTAATTCGCCAGTTGCTGTTCGTAAAGCGCGACCAGGCGTTCAAGTTCGGCAGCCTTCGGACGGCGCGTCAGGCAGAGGCGGAAGCCGTATTCAGCTTTGGCCGTCGCGTCGCCTGCGGCTTCGGCAAACAGGCGGCGGGCAAGCGCGCGGGCCATCTCCATCGCAGCTTCGTCATTGAGCAGCGTCAGCGATTGCAGCGGCGTATTGGTGCGGACGCGGCGCACGGTGCAGAATTCGCGGCTCGTCGCATCGAAGGTCATCATGGCCGGATAGGGCGAAGTGCGGCGAATGAACGTATACAACCCGCGCCGGTAACGATCTGCACCTTTGGCCGCAATCCATTTTTCGCTGCTGTACGGATTGCGCCAGACGCCGTCAGGCTGCGGCGGCATCACGCTCGGCCCGCCGATGCTGTGACTGAGCAGGCCGCTGGCTGCAAGCGACAGATCGCGGATCATTTCGGCTTCAACGCGGAAGCGCGGGCCGCGCGCGAGCAGGCGATTGTCCGGGTCCTTTTCAAGCAGCGCGGGGCTGACTTCAGACGCCTGGCGATAGGTGGCCGAAGTGACGATCAGGCGGTGCAGCGCTTTCATGCTCCACTTCTGTTTTTTCATGAACTCAACGGCCAGCCAGTCGAGCAGTTCGGGATGCGTCGGCGGCTGCCCCTGCGTGCCGAAATCCTCGCTCGTTTCGACCATGCCGCGTCCGAAAAACTGCTCCCAGCAGCGATTGACGGCCACGCGCGCGGTGAGCGGGTTGCTTTCATCCACCAGCCAGTAAGCCAGACCCAGGCGATTGACCGGCGCGTTGTCAGGCAGCGGCGGCAGCACGGCAGGCGTCGCCGCATAAACCTTTGCGCCTTTGTTCAGAAAGCCGCCGCGTTCGCGGAAAAATGTTGATGGCCGCTCGAACGATGGCCGCTCCTGCATAATCAACGCGGTCACGATGCCCAGGTTGCCGAGTTCCCTTTTCAGCGCGCTCAGCCGGTCGCGCTCTTTTTTAAGCAGCGGCGTGACGGCGCGAAACTCCGCCGACAAGGCAGACTTCTGTTTTTCTGAACGCTGAGCAACCGAAATGGCCAGCACAGGCCGCAGCGAGGCCGGAATGGAAACAATCCGCAGCGGCTCAGGACTGTCAGTCACCGACAATCGCACGCGACCGATGCCCTGGCACAAACCTCCGGCCAGGAATTTCAACCTGATGGTCAGCTCAACAGGCCGTTCAGCAGCCAGCGGCTGATTGAGCGTAAAGACGGCCTGGCGGTTCAGGCGCACTTCGTCAGTCGTGGCATTGATGAGCCAGCCGCGCGGACGGTCAGAAATCTGCGCCATCGCGTCTTTGCTGAAAAATGATTTCGCATCGAAGCGCGACAAGCCGTCGTCCCAGTTGCCGCCCGCGAATTCAAGCGGCTGACCATCGGCTTCAGCTTCAATCGTCGAAAGAATGAAATGGCCGTACAGATCGCGCCCCGGCCCGTGGCGCGGCAGGCTTTTGTCGGTCAGGGCTTCGAGGCGCAGGGCAGAGATTTTATTAAGCGGCGCGCGGGCCTTGATGATGTATTCGTCAAACTCCGGCGCGACGCCCGAAGCGAGCAATGATTTATCGGCCTGCCGCGTCAGCGTCGTGCCGCCGGTTGATTTCGCTTCAAGCGGATCAAGCGTGGTCCACTTGCCCGGTTCGGCCAGCAGCTCCTTTTCCCACACCGCCTGCGCGGCGTCGAGTTCCGGCGTCTGCGTTTTCAGCGTGGCTTCCAGCCTGGTGATTTCTTCGCTGAGCGCGCGACGTTTCGCTTCCTGCTCCGGCGTGGGCAGGTCCAGTTTCGGTTCATAAGCCACGCGGTCAAATGAGGCCGAACCCTGAATCTGATATTCAGTGGTTTCAAAGAAGGCGTAAAGCCGGTAGTAATCCTTCTGCGAAAACGGGTCGTATTTGTGATTGTGGCATTGCGCGCAGGCGAGCGTGGTGCCAAGCCAGACTGTGGCCGTTGTGTTGACGCGATCAACCAGCACTTCAAAGCGCGCTTCTTCAGGATCAACGCCGCCTTCGGTATTGAGCAGCGTATTGCGGTGAAAACCGGTCGCAATCTTCTGGTCAATCGTGGCACCTGGCAGCATGTCACCGGCGAGTTGCTCAATCGTGAACTGATCGAAAGGCAGGTCACGGTTGAGCGCATTGATCACCCAGTCACGATACTTCCACATCGTGCGCAGGTTGTCTTTTTCATAACCGTTCGAGTCGGCATAACGCGCCAGGTCAAGCCAGGGCCGCGCCCAGCGTTCGCCGTAATGCGGACTGGCCAGCAGCCGGTCAACTACTTTCTCGTAAGCATCAGGCGAACGGTCAGCCAGGAATTCATCAATCTCCCTGATGCCCGGCGGCAGGCCCGTCAGATCAAGGTACACGCGCCGCAGCAGCGTTTCCTTCGACGCTGCGGGCGCAGGCGTCAGGCCTTCTTTTTCAAGCCGGGCCAGAATGAAATTGTCAATCGGGTTGCGCACCCACGCGGCATTTTTCACCGCCGGGAGCGCAGGCTGCACGGGTTTGACGTAGGCCCAGTGAACCGGGATTTGAGATTTGAGATTTGAGATTTGAGATTGAGATTGAGATTGAGCCTGGGCCGGGGCTTCGCCGGGCCAGGTTGCACCCTGATCTATCCAGCGGCGGATCAGGTCAATCTGTGCGGGGCTGAGCGGGTCGCGGCCCAGTGGCATGCGGGCTTCGCCGCCTGCGCCCAGCAATCGAGCCAGCAGGCGGCTGTGCTGACTATGGCCGGGAACGATGACCGCGCCGGACAGGCCGCCTTTGAGCGCCAGGCTTTTGTCGTCAAGCCGCAACTGTCCCATCGCTTTTCTGGCGCTGTGACAGTTAATGCAGGCCGCCTGAAAGATGGGCTGAATATCCCGCAAAAAATCCACCGGCTGCGCGTTCTGACGAGCGGCGGCCAGGCGCGGCACCAGGCCTGTGGCAATGGCAAAGGCCGGAATGAAAGCGCCGACGATCAGCCATCTGATGAGTAATGACGGGCGAAACCTGACGCGCTGACGGATTCGTGGCATGGCGATTCTTTCCTCGCAACTTTGCGTTGAATTGCGGCGGGTAAATTTTTGTACAGATGAAACGGGGAAACGGTGCCGGACGAAATGGCATTTTACACAGGCGGTCCGGCCTGGCCAATCTGCGGGCGGCGTGTGGCGCTGGTTTTTTCTTAACGGGCAGGCAACCCGGCGGCTGCGGAGAAAACTCCAACCCCCGCCGATAAACCGCCTGGCCGTGTTATAATCCCGGCTGTCTGAGACAGTCCCCATCGCGGTCACTAACATTTACGGGGTGAGAGATGAAGAGGAATTACTGGTATTCGCTTTTTGCTGGCTTTGCATTCACTGCGGCGCTGCTGGCCCTGCTGCTGTGTTCCGGCACCGGCACCGTGCAGGCTCAGCAGGACAAGGACGCCGCCAACATTGATGTTCAGAATTACAAAATTGACGCTGAGTTGGTGCCGACGCAGCAACTGCTCCGGGCACGCACCGAAGTGACATTTGCGCCGCTGACCGACACGCGCTCGGTCATTTTCGAGCTGAACGGTGCGCTGACGATCAAAAGCATCACGCTCAAAGATGGCGTGGTGGTGGCTGCCGTGCCGGCCACGCCGGCAGCGAATGCGCTGACGCCGGTTTCGACTCGCGGTAAACAGAAGCCCGCGCCGCGCAGCAAAACTGCTGAACCAGCGACCGGCGCGCCACAGTCCGGCGCGACACCCGCTGCCCTGCAGTTCATTCAGGATCAGCGCGAAAATATGAACGTCCGCATTGACCTCGGCGGCATGGCGCACAAGGGACAGCCCGTGACGCTGGTCTTTGAATACGAAGGCGCGCTGGAATCGCCGCAGGGCGGGCCGATTCAGAATGCGCGGCTCGCTTATGTCGGCGAGCAGGGATCGTATCTGATGTATGCCGCGCGCTGGTTTCCGTTTCACGATTACGCCGCCGACCGCGCCACTTCGACCATCAGCCTGAAAGTTCCCAAAGAGATCATCGTCGCCGGTCACAGCGAAGAGCCGGTCACGCCCGTCGCCTCCCGCGATGAAAAAACGAAGCAGGAATTTTCAACTTACACTTTCGTCTCGACCAAACCGACGCTGCCCGGTAATTTCGCCGCCGCCAAATATCTCACGCAGTCATTCAACAAGGGCGGCATCAGCGTGGATGTTTACGTCAAGCCCGGCGACGAAAAAGGCATTGATCGCACCGGCGAACTGATCAGCGAACACCTGATCTATTATTCGTCGAAATTCGGGCCGTACAATTTCGGCAATCGCTACATTGTGGCTGAAACCGACGATGACACGCTGGATTCATACACCGGCGCGGGGATGCTCTTTCTGACGCCGAAGGCGCTCGCCACCGGCAACGAGGAACTGCTCGCGCGCGAGGTCGCTTATCAGTGGTGGGGTCAGACGGTCGGGCTGAAATCATTCGATGACATCTGGCTGTCGCAGGGACTGGCGCAGTTCAGCGCGCTGCTTTACAAAAAGGACAATGAATCGGAAACGCAGTTTCAGCAGGCCGTGCAGGCCGAAACTGAAAAGGCGCTGGCCTTCGAGCAGTCGTCTTCGATTCGCAACGCGCCGAAACAGCTTGATGACCAGACTCCGGCCTACCGCTCGGTGATCTTCAACAAGGGCGCGCTCGTCTTCAATATGCTGCGGCAGATTATGGGCGAGAAGGATTTCGACGCGCTGCTGCGCGAATATTATCAGCGCTTCAACGGCAAAAACATGACGCTCGATCAGTTCGAGGAATTCGCTTCGCAGAAGGCCGGCCACAGCCTGCGCGGATTTTTCGGACAGTGGGTTGATTCGACCGGCGTGCCTGAGTTTCGCGCTGAATATCGCATTCTGCGCCGCGCCGAAGGCTTCCGCGTGCCGGGCACGGTCAAGCAGGATCTCGATGCCTTTGAGATGCCGGTTGACATCCTGCTCAGAACCGAAGCCGGACAGGAACGCGAAACGATCCTGATGAAAGGCACTTCGGCTGATTTCGACCTGACAACCAAAAGCAAGCCGATTGAGGTGATCGTTGATCCTGACATGAAAATCATGCGCACGTCGGAAGAGATCAAGCAGGCGGTCGTCGTCCGGCGCGGCATCGAATATTTCAAGGAACAGGAATACACCGAAGCCGAACAGCAGTTCCAGGCCGCGATCAAGCTCAATCGCGGCAATTCGTGGGCGTGGTACAACCTCGGCCTGCTTTATATGACGCAGCGCAATTATCAGAAGGCGCTCGACGCTTTCGATATGGCGCTCAACGGCAACGTGCGGCCTGACTGGATCGAAGTCTGGTCCTACATCTATCGCGGCAATGCCTGGGACGCGCTCGCGCAGCGTGAACGCGCCGTCGCCGAATACAAGAAGGCGCTCGACAACGGCAACAACTATGACAATGCGCAGAAGACCGCGCAGAAATTCATGGCACAGCCCTTCGATCAGAAGAAAGCCAGGCAGGTCGCCAGCAACTGACCGCACCGGGTCGGCTTCGCTTCGCGGGGCCGGCCCTTTTCCTGTTCGTCAGCCCTGAGTATGCGCAAAATCCTTTTGTCGGTTCCGGCCTTCATCCTCGTTACTGTTTTCACTGTTGCGACCTTCGCGCAGACCCGGATTGAAACCACCACGACCGAATCCCGCGCTGTCGCTTCCGGCGGCGCGATCTATCGCTTTCAGTTTGACAACGAACGGTTCGTGACTCCGCACCAGGAGATTGAGTTTGATGAACACGGGCGCGGACATTACAACTTCAAAAAGAAAGGCGAAGACGAGATCAGCCTGAAGCTGGAAATTTCAACCGGCCTGGTCGCGCAGCTCAGAGGCCTGTTTGCTGAACTGAACTTTCTGGACAGCACTGAGAATTATCAGTTCAAAAAGGATTTCTCGCACCTCGGCAATCTGACCATCACCCAGGCGCGCGACGGCAGGCAGCGCACGGTGAAATTCAATTACACCACCAATCAGCCGATGAGCCGCGTCGTTGAAATCTTTCGCAACATCGCCACTCAGGAAGAGCGCGTCTTTGAACTGGAGTCAGTACGCCAGAGCGACCCGATTTCAACGCCCGCTCAGTTGCGCCTGCTTGAAACCGAACTCAAGGCCCATCGCCTGGCCGACCCGCCGCGCCTGATTCCGCTGCTTGAAGAACTCCGCACCGATGAAAGCGTCCCGCTCATCGCCCGCAATCACGCCGACCGGCTGATCAAGTCAATTCAAAAAGGAAAGTAAGGAAGGCTGATTCATTGTCATTGAGCCACGAAGCGGCTCAGACAGACCGCTTTTCAAATCAATTTACTGATCCGACACGCAATTGCAAACCAATCCAAAACAGACTGCTCCCCGTAGCCCAATGGCATTAAGTTAAGCGAGAGAACAAACCGGAAGAGAGATAACGGAACAGACGGAAATAACGGAACAGACGAAACCAGGCAGCTTCAGCACAGGGCTGTTCCGTTTGATTCGTTATTTCCGTCTGTTCCGTCATCTCTCTTCTGCTTAACTTAATGCCATTGCCCCGTAGTCACGAGTTTCTCCCAGAACATTCCTGATTAAAGGCCGTTGACTTACAGGCCCAGCACGGCGGGAACTTCAGCGACGGTTTCGACGAGGTGGCTGTGGGGAAAGAATTCGAGTTGTTCGCGGGTATGCGTGCCGGCGGTGACGCCGATAATCATTTCGCAGCCGGCATTCGCGCCTTCGAGCAGATCGGCGGGCGTGTCGCCGACTTTGGCGACGCGGCGCGCATCGCGCACGAAAACTTTTTTCATGACAGCCTGAATCATATCGGGGTGCGGGCGACCGCGTTTGACTTCGTCGCTGGCGATGGTGGCGTTGATCAGTTCGCTGCCGAGCCAGCCCAGGCGTTCGAGCAGCGCGTTCATGATCTGGCGATTGAACCCTGAATTGAGCGCGACCCTGATGCCGCGTTTGCGCAGTCGCCGGAAGGTGTCAGAGGCTCCGGCCATTTCGCTGACTGCCGGATTGTGCTGGCAGAAATCGAGCATGCGGCTGACGAAATCGGCGTGAATCTCCCGGACGCAGGCGGCGAGTTCGTCGCGTTTGTCGGACTGCTCGATCAGGCGTTTGATCGCTTCGCTTTTGGCCAGCCCGCGCAGCTCCCTGACATCTTCATCCGTGACCAGCAACCCGGCAGCCGCGAGCGATGCGTGAAAGCAGTGATTGACGGCGTCGCCGTCATCAACGGTCGTTCCGGCCATATCAAAAATCACCAGCTCAATCTGCATGCATCTCCTTCGCAGGTCATCTTCACGTTGTGGCTGACCGGCCAGCAGACAGATCAATGGCAGCGGGAGGATCAGGCAGTCTGTCGTGTGCGCTGGTCATTTGATCTGTGAGGATTGAAGTGAGTTCAGCGTTCGATTACGTGTGGCGCGGCGGCTGACAGGCCTGGCTCGTGGCCCCTGGCCTGGCGGGGTTCGGACAGCACGGCGGCAGCGACATTGAGGCGCACGAAGACTCTGGCTTCAGGCCGCTCAAACCGGCCCACGATATTTTTGACGTGATCGAAATCCGCTGTCAGCAGCAGGGTCAGGGCGTCGGCATGCTGACGCAGAATCTCAGAGAACGGCCCGACTTCTTCAACCATCATCATTTCATTATCGCGCGCGGCGCCAATCGGGAAGAACCCGTCCAGCGAAGCCGCCGCATCCATCAGTTCATTGATCCGGCTGACGGCGGTTTCCAGCAGTTCGAAGCTGCGCGCCGGATCAACTTCGGCATAACCACCGGCCAGGGTCATCTGCGCTTCAAGCTGTGCGCGGCTCGTGGCGCGACTGCCGACCAGCGTGCAGGCCTCTTCGAGCAGTTGCCGCGCGGCCTTTGTGTTGCCTCTGCTGCTTTCGACTTCGGCCATCTGCATCAGGATGCCGATGCGTTCGCGGGTTGAGCGCGTCCGTTCCATCAGCGGGCGCACTTCATCAAGTTTGCCCTTTTCAATCGCCGCCTGCACGGCCTGCTGTTCCATGCGCATTTCCATCTGGCGACGCAGATTCGGATCCTTCAGATTCGCGCTCATAATCTGCCGGGCTTGATCAGGGTCGCCTTTGGTAATGGCGTCTTCAGCCACGCGGTAATAAAGAAGCTGCGCCTGATCTGAAGGCAGTCTGGAAGCCGCCGCCAGCATCGCTTCGGGGTCGCCCTTCTCAGACAGCGCATCCACTTCATGCATGGCTTTCATTTCCGGCGGCAGGCCTTTTTCAAGTTCGGCCAGGCGGGCGCGAATCACGGGCAGGCGGCCAGGCAGGTATTTTTCAGTGAGCGGCAGCAGGCGCTGCAATTCCGAAAGCGCAAACCACGCATTCTGCGTCCGCTGCAGGTTCATCTGACTGCCGTCAGGGATCAGTGCGAGCGTCTGCGCCGCCATCGCTTCCACGGCTTCGCGGATCACGGCCTCGTCAATGCGCGGGGTTTTGGACTCGTCAGCTTTGCCGCCGGATTTCGACGGGCGGTTCTGATCGTCCAGGCCAGGCGCTGAAAGAATGCTCAGCAGGTGCGAAAGCAGGTAAGGCGGGTCCGGGGCGCGGCCTGCGTCGGCCCGGATTTTTTTGAGCAGGCTGCGGGTCAGCTTTGCCGCCAGGGTCGGATCTTTTTCGATCAGGTTTTGCAGGAACTCAAGCACTTCGGGCACGTCACCGCTGGCCAGCTTTTCCTCGGCCAGTTGATAAGCGCGCGGCGGGTCGGATTCAGCCAGTCTGACAGCCAGGCGCATTTCAAACGCCTTTTCTTGCTGGTCTCTGGCGTCCGCGTCAGTGGCGGCTTCGGGCAGGCGCGAAGCAATCAGCAGTTCCTGCGCCAGCCGGACATCGTGTTCGATCACGCGGCTGAGCATTCTGAAGCGCAACTGATTCCAAAGCGGTCTGGCCGGATAGCTGAGTTCCCCGGCTTCATCATCGTTCTGGGCGGTGGCAGCCGTGAGGATTTCAGCCAAACCGGCGGTCGCTTCGCGGTACAACTGTCGCGCGCGCGGTTCATCACGCTGCCAGAGCAGATCAGCCGCTGTTATCTGAATGCTGACGCGATTTTCAGGCAGGCGCAGCGATGAAACCTCAGCGAGCAATTCATCAAGCAGCGCCAGAGCGTTCTTTTCGCGAGCCTGCTGTTGCTTCTGCGACGACACACCTGGCGGTGAACCGTTCGCGGCGGGCGGCTGTGCCAGTGCGCACACGCCCGCCAGCATCAGCGCCAGCACCACTGGTTGACAGCAACGAATGAAAAACATACCGCTTCGCTTCGGATGACCTGATTGACCGCAGCTCAGCCAGGCGTGACGCAGCCATCAGCGGCTGCGTGCCCGAAACGCCGTCAGGCTGCGTTCACCGGGCAGGGCTGCTGACCTGTTTATTCTTCGTACAGGTAACGCACGCTGCTTTTGCGCAGAAAGAGTTTTGGCCCGCCATCTGCCGGCCCCAGGCTGAACACATCGCGGTCGTAATAACGCACCTGGCCGCGCAACTGCTCACCTGATTTGAGGACGATGACGACCGGCACTTCGTCGTCAATCAGTTCCCTGAAATAGGCGGCTTCATAGCCAGTGCTTTCGAGATCAACGGTGTTGTTCTGGCGGGGTGCAGAAGGCGGATGCGGGCGACGCGCTTTATGTCGCCGTTTGCCACCACCACCGCCACTGCCGCCACTACCGCCGCCGGGGCGTCTCTTTTTGTATTGCATGGGAGTTCCTCGAAATGATTACAGTAAACCTTGCGGTTTACCTGGGGTTGTCAGCCAGCAGGCTGTCGTGCGATCAAGCAGTGTATTTGCAGACAGCCGCTGTGGCAGGCAGTCGGTGTCGCCCGCCACAGTGGTACTCCTGAAATAAGTTCCGCAGGAAGTTACTTCTCAACAACATTGACGGTCAGTGTCCGCTGACCAGAGATGACGAATTCTGCCGGAGCCAGTTCCTTTTCAAACAGAGTTGCTGAGCGGGTCAGCGCATAGCCACCGGTGGTGCGGTCGGAACCCAGCGTGGCCAGCACGGACGGCGGCAGGCTCGGCAGTTCCTCGTTGTTGATGACGGCGCCCGTCTCGGCGCGCGAGAGGCGGACGTACAAACGATCAGCCTTGCGCAGGCGGTTGAGTTCGCGGACCAGTTGATTGAGCGATTTCGGCGTGAAGCCGCTGCGCGGTTCGGCGGCCTGCGTCGCCGTGCCGTCGCCAACCATAATCTGCAACTGCCCGAGCGGCACATCAGCCGGAATGGTGACAGGAATGCGTTCGATATATTCGCTGCCGTTGTCGGTGCGGGCAAAGGCGACGACTTCGATGGTTTCGCCGCGTTCGACCTCAGTGTGGTTGATCCACAGGCGGTCGAGTTTGCCGGTGTGCCGCGCATCGGTCGAGACAATATCAATCAGAATTTTTTCGACCGCCAGCTCGCTGAAGCCGCTGTTGTAGAGCGCATTGAGCGGCTGCGAAACCGAGAAGGCCGCGGCGAGCGGCGTGTTGGCCGAGGCTGACAACCGGTTTTCCAGACTGATTTCCGGCTGATCCTTCAGCGCAATGCGGGTGCGCAACTGCAGGGTCGCGTCACCGATGGTTCTTTCTGATGAGGCAATCGTCGCCATCGCCGTCAACTGCATCAGAATCGGCGTCAGAAAACGATCCGAGACGATTTCAAAATGATAAGGCTGCTGTGCGCCCCGGCTCGTGCGCAGATTGATTTCAACCGGAATCAGATGCGGTTCGACACCGAGTTCGCCGTAAATGCCCGTTGAGCGATCACCGCGAATCGTGCCGACCATCGCCGTCGGCGCCGCGAGCTTGAATGAAATCGCCTCGTTCGGCAGCACCGTCACGACTTCGCCTTCATTCATCGGCATATCGGCCACGCCGAGCGACAGGAACGGATGACCGAAAGCATAAATGCGATTGCCGTCGCGGTAAGTCACCGTGCCCGCCGCCGCCAGCGAATAATCGCCGCGCACGAGCGGCACGACAATCGTCGAACCAGGCTTGAGCGTCTCGCGGTCGGCCTTCTTCAGGACTTCGATGCGCGCGGCACCGGCCACGCCAGCGACCGGCGTAAAGCCCAGCGCCTGAAACTGCGGCGCAAAGCGCGCAATCACGTCCGTCGGCACGCCCGCAATTGCCAGCGGCGTCGCAATCGGCGTCAGCATCGGCACGCCCGGCCCCGCCACCGGCACGGCCTTTGAAGCCGCCTGGCCGCTGAGCGAACTGACGAAGTCGGCAAATGCGCGAGACTGTTCATTGAAGGCGATTTCAGCGAATGAATACGAACGCGGCGAGCTTGTGCGTTCAGACTTTTCCTGCCGCTGCTCGAAGATTTCCACCATCTCCTGGATCGGAGTCACGCCGCCAATCGGGTCTTTGGCGAACTGAAAACCGAACGCCACCGCGCCGAGCAGCTTGCCGTCAATGTACACCGGGCTGCCGCTCATGCCTTGAAAAATGCCCGTGTGCTGATATTTTTCACCGAGCAGTTTGATGATGACGGCATTGCGATTCGGATTCTGAAAACCTTTGAGCAGCCCCAGAATTTCGCATTCAAACTTTTCGGGTTCGCGGCCCTGCGTGACCGTCCAGCCGATGCCGCGCAATCCGGGCCTGATCTGATCGAGCGGGAAAAATTCGGTGGCCGATGAACCGGCACCTGCCACAGGCTGTTTGTCTGCACGCGGCGCTGTGGTCTGAGCCAGCGCCGTGACCGCCGTCAGCGCCACCAGAAGAAACAGGGAAACCAGTCGCACCATTGAAAATTACCTCATTGCCCGAAAAATCCTGCCGGAACACCAGCGCGCCCGTGCTGCGCAGTTGTGACAGGCGCGTGCAGCAGGCAATATAACACACCACATTGCGGATTGCAGATGACCGATGACGGATTGAAAAATTATGAATGCCCCCGATGCCACCACACAGATTTCAACTTGTCAGACTTCAGAATCACATCCGGCCCGGCGCTGTTTTATTCAGGCCGGTGGCCGCAGCGCGCGAATGGGCGAAGACAAATCGTGGCTGACGCTCAATGGCCGTTCGCTGATTGAACACGTCATCGCGGCTGCCAGCCAGGTGGCCGGTCAGCTCAGCATTATCATCAACCCGGCCAGCCCGCACCGCGCCCGCTACCAGGCGCTCGCGCAGGAATGGCAGGCTGAAATGCTGGATGACCTTTACGATTATGCCGGGCCGCTCGGCGGTTTTTATACGGCGCTCACCCGCTGCGCGCCGCACGAATCGGCGCTGATGCTGGCCTGCGATCTGCCGTTTGTGACGCCTGAACTGCTGCAACTGCTCTGGCAGATTCACGAAGCTGAGCGGGCTGAACTGACCATCCCGCTTGATCGGCGGCAGCGCGCGCAGATGCTTGTCGGAGTTTATGCCGCCACCTGCCGCGAACGGATTGCGCGCATGCTGGCGTGGCATGAACTGATGACTGATCGCCTGTGCCTGCGCGTGCGCACGCGCCTGGTCACTTACCGCGAATACGCGCACCTGCCTGGCGCTGAACAACTCTCAGTCAACATCAACACGCCGACTGATTACCAGGCGCTGACCAGTCGGCAGCGAGCCTGAATTCATTCAGCCTTTTCAAAACTGACTTCATCCGGGGCGGTGCGGCTGTAGTAAATGACAATCAGCCAGAACCCCCAGATTGCGCCGATCAGCACCCGGACCTGCCAGTGCCGCGACAGCCACACCGTCAGCAGCAGCGTCAGCGTCAGCGAAATCGCCACCCGCCGTTTCTGCGTCAGCGTCAGCCCGCGCCGTTCACGAAAGGCCGCGATGTACGGCCCGAAGTGGCGATGCCGCAGCAGCCAGCCGTGCCAGCGCTCGCTGCTGCGCGCAAAAAAGAAGGCCGAAAGCAGCAGAAACGGCGTCGCCGGCAGCAGCGGCAGCAAGGCTCCGGCCACGCCCAGCCCGCAGCAGACGAAGCCTGCCGTCAGGTACATTCCGCGTTTCCACACTCGCAGTCTCACGCCCGCAATTCTGCCTGCTGAAAGACAGTTTTTCCAGGAAGGACCGAAGTGACAGAGTTATGAGGCCGGAGTTTTGAAGATTTCACCAGGCAGGCAGCGAACAGCCGCAAACGGCACACAAGCTCACCACAGAGGTTCACAGAGGGGACACCAAATCTTTATTCCTCTGTGAACCTCTGTGGCCCCTGTGGTGATTCCTCAGTTATGGGGATGAAAGCCCAGGCTTCAGGGCCGGTTGAACGAGAGATTACTTTTCCGCCTTTTTGGTAATTTGTTCCCGCCTGCTCCTTTCGCTACAATGGCCGTTTAGTTCCACAAAACAAATTTCATCGGCAGATCACTGTATGCCCATCAGCAAAATCTCGGTGCGTGGCGCGCGCCAGCACAATCTGAAAAACATCAGCGTCGAAATCCCGCGCAACAAACTGACGGTCATCACCGGTCTGAGCGGTTCGGGCAAATCGTCGCTCGCCTTCGACACGATCTATGCCGAAGGCCAGCGCCGCTACGTTGAATCGCTCTCGGCTTATGCGCGGCAGTTTCTCGATCAGCTTGAGAAACCGGATGTGGATGCGGTCGAAGGACTGTCGCCCGCCATCTCAATCGAACAGAAGACCACCAGCCGCAGCCCGCGTTCGACGGTCGGCACGGTGACTGAAGTTTACGATTACCTGCGCCTGCTGTTTTCTTCCATCGGCCAGCCGCATTGCCATCAGTGCGGGCGGCCCGTCTCGCGGCAGTCCACCGAGCAGATTATTCAGCACGTGAAGGAACTGCCCGAAGGCGAGCGCGTGATGATCCTCGCGCCCATCGTCAGGGGCCGCAAGGGCGAGTTCAAAAAGGAACTCGAAAAGCTGCAAAAGATCGGCTTCGCCCGCGCCCGCATTGACGGCGAGATGCGTTTGCTCGATGACGACATCAGCCTCGACAAGCGCAAAAATCACACCATCGAAGTGGTCGTTGACCGCCTGCTGATCAAACCCGGCATCGGTTCGCGCCTTGAAGAGTCCGTGCGCACCGCGACAAAACTGACGGATGGCGTCGTGGTCATCTCCATTGTGGACGGCGAAGAGCGGCTTTATTCCGAGCGGATGGCCTGCGTGTACTGCAACATTTCGATTCCGCAGCTTGAACCGCGCTCGTTTTCATTCAACTCCGCATACGGCGCGTGCCGCGAATGTCACGGCATCGGCACGAAGCTTGAAGTTGATCCGAAAAAGATCGTGCCGGATGAAAACACGCCGATTCGTCAGTTGAGTTTTGTGGGCGAGGCTGACAAAAACACTGATGCCTATCTGCGCCAGGCGCTCGCCGCCATTGCCAGACACTGCGGCGCTGATCCTGATTCAACTTTTGCTGAGCTGCCGAAAAAGGCCAGGGATGCGTTTTTCTTCGGGCTGAAGGAGCCGCTTGAGTTTCAGTACGGCGAGTACAGGTACAAAAACGAATGGCAGGGCGCGACCGCGTTTCTGGTGGATGCGCTGAAAACTTACGAGGACGAGGACGAAGAGAACGGCAGCCGACAGCGCGCCGCCTTTGAAGCGCTGATTTCACCGATCACCTGCCGCGCCTGTCAGGGGCAGCGGCTGCAGCCCGAATCGCTCGCCGTGCGCGTCAATGGTCATTCGATTGCCGATTACACCAGGCTGCCGATCAGCGCGGCAATTTCTGCGTTCGGAAAAATCGGACTCAATCCGCGCGAAGAGATCATCGCCGGGCGCATTCTCAAAGAGATTCGTGATCGTCTGAGCTTTTTGCAGGCCGTCGGCCTCGGCTATCTGACGCTTGATCGGACTTCGGCGTCGCTCTCTGGCGGCGAAAGTCAGCGCATCCGGCTGGCCACGCAGATCGGTTCGCAGTTGCGCGGAGTCCTGTACGTGCTTGATGAACCTTCCATCGGTCTGCATCCGCGCGACAATCAGCACCTGCTTGACACGCTGGCGCAGTTGCGCGACCTGGGCAACACGGTGCTGGTGGTCGAACACGACGAGGAAACGATTCGCCGCGCCGATTACGTCATTGATTTAGGCCCGCACGCAGGCACGCACGGCGGCGAGGTCGTTGCCGCCGGCACACCGGCTGAAATCATTCACGCCGAAAATTCGCTGACCGCGAAATACATCTCCGGCGAACTTGAAATTGCGATTCCGGCTGAGCGGCGCGCACCGAACGGCAAAGCCCTGATCGTGCGCGGCGCCAGCGAACATAATCTGAAAAACATTGATGTGACTTTTCCGCTCGGCCTGTTGACGGTCGTCACCGGTGTTTCGGGTTCGGGCAAATCAACGCTCGTTGATGACATTCTTTATCGCACGCTCGCCCGCAAACTTTATCGCAGCCTGGCCGAACCCGGCGCGCACAAAACCATCGAAGGGCTGGAACACATTGACAAGATCATCGAGATTGACCAGTCGCCGATTGGCCGCACGCCGCGCTCGAACCCGGCGACCTACACCGGCCTGTTCACGCCGATCCGCGAGTTATACGCGCTGCTGCCCGAAAGCCGCGAGCGCGGTTACAAGCCCGGACGCTTTTCCTTCAACGTCAGGGGCGGGCGCTGCGAAGCCTGCCAGGGCGACGGCCTCAAGCGGATTGAGATGAACTTTCTGCCCGATGTTTACGTGACCTGCGAAGTCTGTCGCGGAGAGCGATACAATCGCGAAACGCTCGACGTGCGTTATCAGGGCCGCAACATCGCGCAACTGCTCGACACGACGATTGAGGACGCGCTGGACCTGCTGGCCAATCACCCGCAGATCAAACAGAAGCTGCAAACCCTCGTCGAGGTCGGCCTCGGTTATCTCAAGCTCGGACAGTCGGCCACGACTCTGTCAGGCGGCGAAGCGCAGCGCATCAAACTGTCAAAGGAATTGTCGCGCCGCGCGACGGGCCGCACCGTTTACATTCTCGATGAACCGACGACGGGGCTGCATTTTGAAGACGTGCGCAAACTGCTCGACGTGCTGCAGCGCCTGGTCGGCATGGGCAACACGGTGATTGTGATTGAACACAACCTTGACGTGATGAAATCAGCCGACTGGATCATTGACCTCGGCCCCGAAGGCGGCGAAGGCGGTGGTCGCGTCGTCGCTGAGGGCGCGCCCGAACTGGTGGC
>CAYWDW010000013.1:0-19838 GCA_964457105.1 uncultured Heliobacteriaceae bacterium | reverse complement strand
AGGCGCCGAACCTGAAAGTCACAATGCTTGGTCACGGTTCGGAAACGCTGATGAGTTGGTGCGAAGCAGTGCAGGTGCGGCATCTGCTCGAAAGCTGCGGCCCGGTTCCGATGGACCGACGCGCCGGGTTTTTCAAACAGGCCGACATCTTTGTGCTGCCGACTTATGCCGAAGGCCTGCCCGTGTCAGTCATCGAAGCGATGGCCGCCGGTTTGCCGGTCATCACCACGCCGGTGGGCGGCATTCCCGAACTGGTGACGGACGGAGTTGAAGGCTGGCTGGTCAGGCCCGGCGATGTGGACGCGCTGGCGGCGCGCATCGTGCAACTCGCTGGCGATGAACCTCTGCGCCTGGCGATGGGACGGCGCGGCGCACTCAGGGCGCGCGGTTATGACCGCGACATTATTCAGGCGAGGCTGAGCGAAATCATGCGCCGCACGCTGACTGATGACCGGCAGGGCGAATTCAGCCCGGCGGGTGATGAAGCTGTCAGCGTGGCAGGCGTCACACTGAACCCACAGGAGGAGCAGTAAGCAATGGCACCAGGTCTTTTGAAGCTTGGCCGGCGGGCCATCAAATCATCCGTGGCACAGGCGCAGCGGCTGCTGAAAAACATCTGCGGATCGGCAGCGCACGACATGCAGGCGAGCGACCGGCTGCTGATTCTGGCTTATCACCGGGTTGTGCCGGACATCGAGGCGGCTGAGAGCGAAGCGATCTTTGGCCTGCTGACTTCGACGGCGACCTTTCGCCGTCATCTCGAACTCGTCCGCGAGCAATGCGAAGTGCTGACGCTGGGCGAAGCGGTCAGCGTCGTCAAAGGCGAACGCCACACGGCGCGCCCGGCGGCGGTGATTACCTTTGATGACGGCTATCGTGACAACTATGACCACGCGCTGCC
Organism: uncultured Heliobacteriaceae bacterium; assembly: GCA_964457105.1. GTDB lineage: Bacteria > Acidobacteriota > Blastocatellia > RBC074 > RBC074 > DASRDU01. The sequence continues at coordinate 18,937 of CAYWDW010000013.1, read as the reverse complement.
GGTGCTGCGCGAAATGGGCCTGCCGGCGACGGTCTTTGTTTCAACCGGAGCCATCGGCAATTCGCAGCCGCTGCATCACGACCGCATCTACTGGCAGATTACCAGAGCCTGTCAGCTCGGCGTTGAGTTGCGGGAACTGTTCGAGGGCGTGGGCCTGCGCGCCGTCAGAGTTGATGAATTGTGCCGGATCAAATATCCGCTCGCGCTGGTCGAACAGCTTGTGCATCTGCCCTTCGCCGCGCGCGAAAAGCTGCTGGCAAGGCTGGAAGCAAAGCTCGGCGCCGATTATCCGGCGGGCTTTGACATGCTGAGCTGGGAGATGGTGGCTGAAATGGCGCAGGCGGGCGTGAGCTTTGGCAGCCATTCAGATCTGCATCCGGTGCTGACGCTCGAAGACGCGCACACCATCGAGCGCGAACTGCGCCGCAGCCGGCGCATGCTCGAAGAGCGGCTGAATCGCCCGGCGCGCCATTTTGCCTATCCGAACGGCTGTTATAACGCCGCCATCAAGGCGATGGTGGCGAAACTGGGTTTTGATGTGGCCGTCACGACCGAGCGACGCCTGGCGCGACCGGGCGATGATTTGCACGCGCTCGCACGCATCAGCCTGTGCGAAGAGTCAACGCGCGGCGTGCTGGGCCGGTATTCACCGTCAGTGGCGCAAATGCGCATGCTGGCATAAACCACTGTGGCGTGACTCAGAACTGCCGCCGCCCGGCGATGCGACCTGCTGGCCGCTTGTGGCACCACAATGCGGAGTCACTGCCCGACAACATAAAGCTGCTTTGAGTGTGCGATCCGGCCCCGGTCTCAAATTTCAGACACGCGGATTTCAAATCTCAGGGCTTATGCAGACGACATTTTTTGAAGTGCTGGGCATTCGCATTGCCGCGCTCGATTATCAGCGGGCGATCAGGACGATTGAAAAGTTTATCGGCAGCGGGCGCGCGCATTACGTCACGCTGACCAATGTGCATGCGGTGACTGCGAGTCAGTCCGACGCGCGCTTGAAAGCGGCGCTCGATCAGGCCGACCTGGTGCTGCCCGACGGGATGCCGATTGCCTGGGCGGGCAGTCTGAAAGACCGCGTTTGCGGGCCTGATCTGATGCTGCAATTCATCAGGGCCACCGCCGGACGCGGCTATCGTCATTTCTTTTATGGCGGCGGCGAAGGCGTGGCCGATGAACTGGCGACACAACTGAAAGCAGGCTGCCCTGAACTCACCATTGCCGGAACGTACTGCCCGCCGTTTCGCCCGCTGACAACGGCGGAAGAAACGGAACTGGCCGGGCGCGTCAATGACAAGGTGGACGTGCTGTGGGTCGGCCTGGGCTGCCCGAAGCAGGAGAAATGGATGATGGAGCATCGGCACCTGCGCGTGGGCGTGATGCTTGGCGTCGGCGCGGCTTTTGATTTTCATTCCGGGCGGATTGAACGCGCGCCGCGCTGGATGCAGCGCGCCGGGCTGGAATGGGCCTTTCGGCTGTCACAGGATCCGCGCCGGTTGTGGTGGCGCTACCTGAAAACGAACAGCCTGTTTCTGTGGTTGTACCTGACTGAATTATTGAACCTGAGGCGGTATGAAGTGGCGCCGGGTCGCCAGTCATAACCGCGTTTGCCGAACCGCCGCTGCCGATGACACACGCTGCCATCAATCGCCGTCAATTTCTGAGCGCCGCCGCGCTGTCGGGTGGCGCGTGTCTGGCGGCGCGCCTGGCGCAGGGTTCAGCAGGCAGATGTGCGCAGGCGGCAAATCAGGCGGCCCTGCTTGAACAGGCTCGCGCCGGAATCAGACAGCATCGTCAGGGTGAAACAGTCATCCGGGTCACTGATGACTGTGGCCGACCGGTGACTGGTTATCGGCTCAAAGCCACGCAACTCACACACGATTTCAGCTTCGGTTGTTATCTCACCTTCCGCGAACTGCCGCCGGAAGGCCGCGACATTTACCGGCAGTCATTCAGCCGTTTATTCAATTACGCCACGCTCGGCGTGTACTGGCGCCTGATTCAGGCCGACAGCGCGCCGCCGGACTGGAATCAGATCAGCCCTGAAACTGCCTTTGCCGGTGCCGCAAAGCTGCGGCTCAAGGGGCATCCGCTGATCTGGGGCGCGCACGAAGCCGGCACTCCGCGCTGGCTGCCGCGGGCGAAAGGTGAACTTGAAGCGGTCATGAAAGAACGCATCACAGAGGCCGTGACGCGCTGGCGCGGGATGGTCAGAACCTGGGATGTCGTCAATGAGCCGCTTGATGGCGGCTTGTTTGACGAGGTGCTGGGCGGCGGTTACATCAGCCGGGCTTTTCGTTATGCGCGCGAGGCCGATGCGCAGGCGCAACTGGCGCTGAATGAATACGGCATTCTGAGCGCCAGGTCGCGGCGGCGCGCGGCTTATTTCAGGCTGCTCAAAAAGCTCAGGGCTGAAGGCGTGCCGGTTGACGTGATCGGCATTCAGGCGCACGAACCGCGCGATGAATGGTTTGATCCGGCGGTCGTGCGGGCGGCGCTCGATCAGTTGGCCGCGCTCAGCCTGCCGATTCACATCACTGAATTCACGGCGCAGGCTGATGACGCAGCCGTCATCACGGGCGGTTATCGCACGGGCCGCTGGAGTGCGCGCAGTCAGGCCGATTATTACCGCGAATTTTTCACGCTCTGTTTCGGGCATCCGCAGGTTGAGGCCATCACGGTCTGGGGGCTGGATGACCGGCGGGCGTGGCTCAGAAACTGCGCGCTGCTCGATCAGCAGTGGCAGCCGAAAGCGGCGTTTCAGACGCTTGATGAACTGCTCAATCACGACTGGCGCACGCGGGCTGAACTGACGGTGACGACCGACCGTCAGCGATTGCGCGGGTTTTATGGCGACTATGAAATCAGCGTGCAGGTGAACGGTCAGCCCGCAGTCACGCGACCTTTTGCCTTGCGGCGCAATCAGCCGGGTGAATGGCTGATCAGGCTGCCGGGACAGGCGCACAGTTGACATGAACAAAGCCAGGAATCAAATCTCGGTGGTGGTCATCGCGCGCAACGAAGAGGCGCATCTGGCGCGCTGCCTGCGCGCCATTCAGGCGGCGGTGCATGAAATTGCCGGAGCTGAAATCGTCGTGGTTGATTCGGCTTCGACTGATCGCACGGTTGACATTGCGCTGGCGCTGGGCGTGCGCGTGATTTCGCTGCGGCCTGATTATGAGCTGTCGCCATCAGCCGGACGCTTCACCGGATTTCATCACACGAGCGGCGAGCTGCTGATGTTTGTGGATGCCGACACGGTGCTGGACCGGCACTGGTTGCCGGCAGCGATCAGCGCCTTTGCGCAGCCTGATGTCGCGGCTGTGACCGGCTGGCTGGATGACATTGATGAGCAGGGCCGGACGCTGCCTTATGTCGGCCATCGCGCGGCTGAAATAACTGAAGTCAGCTACCTGCGCGGCATCGGGATGTACCGGCGCGCGGCGCTGGGTCAGGCCGGGCCATTCAATCCCTGGCTGGTGGCTGAAGAAGAAGCGGAACTGGCGCTGCGGTTGCGCGCTGCCGGGTGGAAGCTGCTGCAACTGCCGCAGCAGATGGGACGGCACGAACGCGGCGCGCAGGTGCAAGCCGAAATTATCCGGTCGTGGCGGCTGGGGCGGGTCACAGGCCTGGGCCGGACGCTGCGCTATGCCGTGCAGGCGGGCAACGGCTGGCGGTTTTGTTGCGAACGGTTGCTGCCGACGATGTGCTTTGCCGGGATTTCAGGCGTGCTGGCGGGCGGCGTGATTTATGCAGCCTGGAGCGGCGCGGCGGCTGGCTGGTGGGGCGCGGCGGCTGGCTGGCTGGTCTGGATGCTGGCGATTGCCATTCGTAAAAGAAGCCTGGGCAGCCCGGTTGAATATGTGGTCCGGCACCTGCTGGACTGTTACGGCGTCGTGGTCGGAATGCTGCTGACCACGATCAGAGACGCTGATGAATACCCGCGCGAAGTGATCGAACAGCGACCCTGCGCGCGGCAGCTTGCCTCATGAAAAATTTGTCCTCACCCTTCGGTAATCTTCTGCGTCAGGGCCGCGTCGCTGAACTCGACGGCATCCGCGGCCTGGCGGCGCTGCTGGTGCTGCTTTATCACGCTTTTTACATGTCGCTGCTCAATCAGCCGGTGGCGGGGCTGGCGAAGCTGCTGGCCGCCGCGACAAAGGCCGGGTGGCTGGGAGTTGATCTGTTCTTCGTGTTGTCCGGGCTGCTGATCACGGGCATTCTGCTTGACAGCCAGGCTGAGCGGCATTACTTCCGCAATTTTTATGCGCGCCGGGTGCTGCGGATTATGCCGCTTTATTACGCGGCGCTGCTGGTGCTGCTGGTCTGTTATCAGGGATCGGGTTCGTTTGTGCTGCTCGGCAGCGTGTATCTGACCAACCTCGCGGCGTTGTTTGCTGTGCCGATGCTGTTCGGGCCGCTGTGGTCGTTGTCGGTCGAAGAACATTTTTACCTGCTCTGGCCCTGGCTGGTGCGGTATCTGAACGTGCGGCGGCTGGCCGTGCTGGCCGGGTTGATCGTGCTGCTGACGCCGCTGGCGCGGGCGCTGGCTTTTGGCCGCATCGGCGCGATGGAAATTTATTTCTACTCGTGGTTCAGATTTGACGGGCTGGCGCTGGGCGCGCTGCTGGCTATCTGGTTGCGCGGTGCAAACTGCACCGTGGTCCGGCTCAAAGGCGCGGCGCTTGCCGCCGTCATGGCCGGAGTCATCATCATCGCTGCCGGGCTGCCATTCGGCATGCTCAGCCGCGAGCGGTTTGCCGGGACGACGCTGCTTTACACTGCTGCACAACTGATCTTTGCCGGACTGATTGCCGCCGCTTTGCTGCCCGGGCGTTCCTGGTTCAAGACGGCGCTGTCGTGGCGACCGCTGACGTGGTGCGGCGAAGTGAGTTACTGCTTTTATCTGGTTCACGTTTTTTGTTTTCACCTGATTGACTGGCTGCTGGCGCAGGCTGGCGTTGAGCTGTCCGCAATGATCGGACTGGCGGGCGCAATCACGGTGCGGGCGCTGGTCGGGACTGTCGCGTCATTTGTCATCGCGGCGTTGTCGTGGCGATATTTTGAAACGCCGATTCTGAGCCTGCGACGGCATTTCACCGCGACTCGCCAGCAGCACGAACAGACAGTCGGCCAGACCGCCCTGCCCGCAGAAAAAGCCGCCTGAGTTTGTTCAGGCGGCTTTGCTTAAAGCCACAGATTTTTACTGCCAGCCTGTGATTACAGATTTGGCGGGAAAGGCGACTCAGCCGCTGGCACAGTGCCTTTGGTCGGCTTGATGCCCAGGTAATCGGCGTTGTTATCGAAGGCATTGACGTGCAGCAGCCGGACGCCAAAGGCATAGCCGGTGAAATTGCCAATGCCGATGCCGAAACTGCCGCTCACGGTCGTGGCCACAATCGTGCCGGCAGACGAGCCGCGATAGGCGATGCCGATGCCGGGACTGGGCTGATTGGCCGCGCTCGGAAAGCTGCCGGTGGCACCGACCCGGAAGCCGGTTGACTGGACCTGCGAACCAGTGATGGTGACGCGGGCATTGTCGAGCACCTGAATGCCGTGATTGACGTTGCCTTCAAGGCGGCAGTTGTCAATCGTGACCCGCGAACTGCCCTGCACCTGAATGCCGTCAGTCCAGTTGCGAATGACGAGGTTGCGCAGCACGGCGTAACGATTGGCCGGTGAGTTGACGATCACGCCGGGCTGACCCTGGCGCACGGTGTTGTTGCTGGCCGGAAACTGACTGGCGCGGTCGCCCGTGCCGACGGCGTCAATGGTGGCTTCGACGCCGGGCGCGGCTTCGATGGTGGTGTTGCCGTTGGCATTGGTGACGCTGAGCTGTTCGTGAAAGCGGCCCGAAGTGACGATGACGACCCGGCCATTCTGATTGGCTCCGCCATTGGCAGAACCAAGCGCGGCGGTGATGGTGCCGAAGATACGGTCATTGGCGTTGTCATTGTCTTCGGCGATGCCGGTCAGGCCGTCACCATCGTAATCGCGTTCGCCTTCAACGAGGACCGGATGATTGGCCGAAACCTCAAAGCCGTTCCAGAAGGCCATTCCGGTCAGCAGCCCGCCGGCCAGCAGGATGACCAGCAGGGCGCGGCTGAAGGTGTGGTGCAGAAACTCTCGCGGGGTATTCATAGTTCGTTCTCCTTTGAAAAAAGTCCGACAAACCGGCAGTTTGCCGAACTCTGCAGGCAGCAGGTTGATAGCCTCAGGGCGCCGCACAACGGGCTGCACGCCGCCGCTGAAGCGTGGTAATTGATGAACGGGCAGACCATCGCCGGGGCTGCCGGGTTCCGGGTGGCAGTCAGTGACAATCTGCCGACCCGCTGACTTCTGACAGGGGAGGTTTTCGGTACAAACACCATTACGCGGCACAGCGGCGAGAGGATTGGTCAGTCGCGGATTTTCTTAAATTCAGGGTTGCTTGACTTCCCACAGATCGGCCTTTAGTATCCGGCCTTCGTTTACTTATCCCTCAAAGCACCTTTCACTGCGCCCCATGAAAGTCATTCTGGCTTCATCCGAAGTTGTGCCTTACTCCAAGACCGGCGGGCTGGCTGACGTCAGCGGCGCCCTGCCCAAGGCCCTCAAACGCAACGGCTGCGACATCAGCATCATCACCCCGCGATATGCCGGCTACAGCCATCAGCACGGCGATGTGGTCGGGCATCCGACCGGACACCGGATTATGGAAGACCTGCACGTGCCTTTTGCCGGGGGCGTGAAATACGCGAGCGTCTGGCTGGATTACCTGGACGGCGTGCCGGTCTATTTCATTGATCAGCCCGAATATTTTGCGCGAGGCTACATTTACGGCTCAGGCGATTTTGATGCTGAACGCTTCGCTTATTTCAGCCGCGCCGTGCTGGAACTGGCCAAACGCCTGGGGCAGAGGCCGGACCTCATTCACTGCAATGACTGGCAGACGGGCTTCGTGCCAGCTTATCTGAAATCGGTCTATCGCCACGATCCTTTCTTCAGCGGCACGGCGACGCTTTTCACGATTCACAATCTGGCTTACCAGGGGATCTTCAGCCCGCGCCTGCTGCCGCATTTCGGTTTCGGCTTCGATGTCTACGAGTACGGCATGGAATTTCACGGCGTGGCGAATGCGCTGAAAGCCGGTCTGTATTTTGCGACCGCGATTTCAACCGTCAGCCGCAGGTATGCCGAAGAGACAATGACGCCTGAATACGGCAACCGGCTGGACGGGCTGCTGCGGTGGCGGCGCGGCGATTACATCGGCATTCTCAACGGCGTTGATTATCACGAATGGAATCCCGCCACTGACCCGCACATTGCGGCTCATTACGGCCCGCACGATCTGGACGGCAAGCGCGAATGCAAGCGCGATCTGCTGCAGCGGTATTACCTGGCTGACAGCGATGAGATGCTCGACCGTCCGCTGATCGGCATTGTCACGCGGCTGACCGTGCAGAAGGGCATTGACCTGATTGCGCACGCGATCTGGCGCATGCTGGATGCCGGAGTGAATTTTGTGCTGCTCGGTTCCGGCGGTCAGAGCTATGAGGATTTCTTTCAGCACGTGCGCGATTCACGGCCTCATCAGGTCGGCGTCTGGTTCGGTTACAAGGAAGCGCTGGCGCATCAGATCGAAGCCGGAGCCGACATGTATCTGATGCCTTCGGCCTATGAACCGTGCGGGCTGAATCAGATGTACAGTCTGAAATACGGCACGCCGCCGATTGTGCGCGGCACGGGCGGACTGGATGACACGATTCGCAATTTCGAGCGCACGACCGGCACCGGCAATGGCTTCAAGTTTTATGAATATTCGGCGGACCGGCTGCTCGAAAAATTCTATGAAGCGCTGATGGTCTATTACGACCGCGAGGCGTGGCGGCGGCTGATGCTCAACGGCATGGCGGCGGATCATTCGTGGGATCGGGCCGCACATAATTATCTGGATGCCTATCAGCGGATTCTCAGCGCCGGGCGGTGAAGGGAAATGCCCCCTGGCCAGAGGCTTCGGCCCTGGGCTATACTAACAACCGGTTGTATGAACTGTTGATCGAGTCACAGTTTGTTGCATACGCCGCGAGTTAACCGGGTGAACGGATCGTTGCGTGGCCGGGCTGGCTGGCGTCGGCAGCGGCCCCTGGCCGACGGTTCTTTTCACTCAAGCTGTGACAAGCTCTGTGGCTTGTCGAAGAACTTTTCAGGAGACCACAATGAGTGCATTCGTCAGTGAAGTTGGTGACGCAAATTTTGAAACTGAAGTGCTGAACTCGAAGCAGCCGGTGCTGGTTGATTTCTGGGCGCCCTGGTGTGCGCCGTGTCGCATGCTGGCCCCGACGGTTGAAGCCGTCGCTGAAAAGTACCAGGGCAAAGCCAGAGTCGTGAAACTGAACGTGGATGAAAATGTCGAAGCCTCGTCGCGGTATGGCATCAAGGGTATTCCGACGCTGATTCTGTTCAGTGACGGCAGGGAAGCCGAGCGCGTGGTGGGCGTGCCGGCCAATGCCCGCGATTTCATTGGCCAGATGCTGGACAAACACATCGCGTAACCAGAGGAACTGAGCTTGAGAGCCGGGTCGCCGCGGGCCGGAAGATCGTGAAGGTTGATGCCAGCCTGCCGCCCCGGCTCTCAACTGTGTTGAGCTATGGCTGTTGATTACGACGTGATTATTGTGGGCGGCGGCCCGACCGGGCTGGCGGCAGCGGTCTATACCGGACGTTCGCTGCTCAAAACGCTGGTGCTGGAAAAACAGTATGTCGGCGGGCAGATCGCCCTGTCTGCCGCGATTGATAACTATCCGGGCTTTGCCGATGGCATCTCCGGTTTCGATTTTGCCCAGGCTTTTCTCAAACACGCTGAACGGTTCGGCGCTGAAGTTCGCCAGGGCACCGGCGCGGCGAGCATTACGCCTGAAGCCGACGGCACTTTCACGGTTGGCCTGAGCGACGACAGTAAAGTTACGGCGCGCGCCGTCATTCTGGCGATGGGCCGTCACCCGCGACGGCTCGAAGTGCCGGGTTACGATCAGCTCTTTGGCAGCGGCGTCAGCGTTTGCGCGACCTGCGACGGCGCTTTTTTCCGGGATGTGCCGGTGGCTGTTGTCGGCGGCGGCAATTCGGCGGTCGAAGAAGGTCACTTTCTGACCCGCTATGCCTCGCAGATTTATTCGATTCATCGCCGCGACACGTTCACCGCGCAGAAAATTCTGATCGAAGAATATCTGAAGGAACCCAAAGTCACGCCGGTCTGGCATTCCGTGGTCGAAGAGATTTACGGCGACCGGGAAGTCGAGGGCGTGCGCGTGCGTCACCTGCTGAAGGATCAGACCGAAGTGCTGCCGGTCAAAGCCGTGTTTGTCTTTATTGGCTGGATTCCCAATTCTGAAATTGTCAAAACCCTGGTGGACACCGACGCCGAAGGCCGCGTGATCGTCAATGAACTGATGGAAACGAAAGTGCCAGGCCTGTTTGCTGCCGGCGATTTGTGCGTGCGCCCGATTTATCAACTGGCGAACGTTGTGGCCGATGGCGTGCAGGCGGCAGTCTCGGTCGAAAAGTTTCTCGAAAAAAACAAGTAATCATTACGGAACCACGAAGCCTGCCCGGCCCGTCAGGTGTAATTCCTGCGGCTGACAGCAAACTTCGTGGTCGTTTGCTGTCATGAACCTCGCAATTATTGGCGCGCAATGGGGCGACGAAGGCAAGGGCAAGATTGTGGACCTGCTCGCTCCGCATTTCGACATCGTGGTTCGTTATCAGGGCGGCCACAACGCCGGGCATACGGTGATTATCCGGCGCGACGGCGCAGATCATAAATTCGTCCTGCATCTGATTCCGTCAGGCATTACGCATCCCGGCAAAATCTGTGTCATCGGCAACGGCGTCGTGGTCTCGCCGCCGGCGCTGTTGCAGGAGCTTGACGACCTGCGCGGGCGCGGCGTTGAAGTCACGCCGCAAAACCTGCTCATCAGCAATCGCGCGCATCTGATTCTGCCGTATCACGTCGCGCTTGATCGCGCCGTTGAAGCGCATCGCGGACAGAACGCCGTCGGGACGACGATGCGCGGCATCGGCCCGGCTTACGAAGACAAGATGGCGCGGCGCGGCATTCGCGCAGGCGATCTGACCGACCCGGCGCGGCTGGCTGAAAAGCTGTCGCACAACGTCACGCAAACCAACCGGCTGCTGACGATGCTCGGCGGTGAAGCGATTGATGAACGACAGCTCGTTGAGGACGGCAGACGCTGGGCTGAGCAACTCTCGCCGCACATCTGCGACACGACATATTTGCTCAACAAGGCGGCGCGCCACGGGCATCGGCTGCTGCTGGAAGGCGCACAGGCCACGATGCTCGACATTGATCACGGCACTTATCCGTTCGTCACCTCGTCAAACTCGTCAATTGGCGGAGCCGTGACCGGCACCGGCCTTGCGCCAGCGCTGACCGGCTGCGCCATCGGCGTCATCAAGGCTTACACGACGCGCGTCGGCGGCGGGCCGTTTCCGACCGAACTTGACAACGAACTCGGTGAACACATCCGGCAGCGCGGCGGCGAATTCGGCGCGTCAACCGGACGTCCGCGCCGCACGGGCTGGTTTGATGCGGTCGTGGCGCGTTATGCGGTGATGGTCAACGGCCTGAGCGCGCTGGCGCTGACGAAGCTGGATGTGCTGGATGATCTGGACGAATTGAAAATCTGCACGGCCTATCGCCTCAATGGCCGCGAAACCGATCAGGTGCCTGACGACGCCGAGCAGATGGCAGCCGCCGAACCCGTTTACGAAACGATGCCCGGCTGGCAGTGCCGCACTGCCGGAGTGTCAACTTACGAGGCCCTGCCCGCGAAAGCCAGGGCTTATCTGGCACGCCTCGCCGAACTCTCAGGCGCGCCCTTCGCGTTCATCTCAACCGGCCCGGAACGCAACGAAACCATCTTCAATCACGAAGCGCTGAAAAGCTGCGGCCTCGATCTCGCCTGACAGTTGACCACTTGATTCATCGCCGGAAGCGCGGTCGTTCCGCCTGATGAGGCTGCAAATTATTCAGACCATCCACTCAGGGCAGCACTCTCAGCGTAGTGTCAGTCAGGCCGTGAACAAACTGCTTGCGCATCCGGTCGGGTGCGGTTAGAGTACGCGCAATCAGACATTGACTGTCTCTCGGTCCCTGCCCAGTTAAATCAACTCAGGCTTTGGCAGCGCGGGATGCTTCCCGGCTGAAGCCGGTTCCGTTCGGTTGTTGCCCTCATCATCTGTAACGGTGAGTTTGGTTGATTGCCCGGTAACCTGGGGCGGACACCCTCGGTCTGCACCTCATCTCAAAGCACAGGAGAGGATATGATCACGTATCGCAAGAGGAATTCCTTCAAGCTGATTATCATTTGTCTGACGCTGGCGCTCGGTGGCGTCAGCCTGTTCACCAGACACCGCGTGCAGGCAAATGTCGGCGGGCCGCCGCTGGGTCGCACCGGCGCGCCAACGGAACTGACCTGCAATGCGAGCAGTTGTCACAATTCATTTGTAACCAACAGCGGGCCGGGCACAGTTGCGCTGACCGGACTGCCGTCAAACTATGTCGGCGGGCAGGAATACACGCTGACGCTGACCGTCAATCAAAGCGACAGAGGCGCTTTCGGCTTTGAACTGACGGTGCTTGATAACTCCAACAACAAAGCCGGAGTGCTGGCGACGACCTCGGCTGACGCTTCGCGCACGCAGGTGCTGACGAACTTCAACGGGCGGCAGTACATTCTGCATCAGCTCAATGGCACTGTGCCGGTCAATGATGAAGGCAAATGGACCTTCAGGTGGACTGCGCCTGCGACCTCAACCGGGAAGGTGACGTTCTATGTGGCGGCCAATGCCGCGAGTGGCGACGGCACTCAACTGGGAGATTACATTTACACCAAATCATACGCGCTTGAGCCGCAGGTGGCGCTGACCGCGACGACGGTTTCAGCCGCGAACTATTCCGCGACGCCGGGCGTGACGGCGGAAGGCATTGCGGCGGTCTTCGGCGCGAAGCTGGCGACCGTGACCAGTCCGGTGTTTGGCGACGACAGCGACCTGAACACGCCGGGTGTGCAGTTGCCGACGACGCTGGGCGGCACGACCATCAAGGTGAAAGATTCAGCCGGCAATGAACGCTTCGCGCCGCTCTTTTTCGTCGTCAATACGCAGATCAACCTGCAGATTCCGCAGGGCACAGCGGCAGGCGCGGCCACCGTGACAGTGACGGCGAGCGACGGGACGATTTCAACCGGCACAGTCAATGTCGTGGCGGTTGCGCCATCGCTGTTTGCGGCAAGTTCGAGCGGCGGCGGCCCGGCGGCGGCGCTCGTGCTGCGCGTCAAAGCCGACAATTCACAAACGTTTGAATCGGTGGCGACGTTTGACGGCGCGAAGTTTGTGACGAATCCGATTGCGCTTGGCCCTGATACCGATCAGCTTTTCCTGATTCTGTTCGGGACCGGCATTCGCGGCAACACGAATGTGGCCAATGCGAGCGCGACGATTGGCGAGCTGAATTCGCCGGTTGAGTTCACAGGGGCGCAGGGCGGATTCATTGGCCTCGACCAGGTCAACACCCGCATCCCGCGCACCGTCGCGCTCAATCAGGATCTCGACATTGTGCTGACTATTTCAGGCGTCAGTTCAAACAAGGTCACGATCAGTTTCAAGCAATAACCACAGCCTTTCCCGCAGGCGATGCCGTTATCGCAGCCGGTCACGGCATCGCCTCCTGCGCCACTTTTTGTTTGATGTGCGACCGGCGACCGGTGCGCCCGGCTGAAGCCCAATGGCATTGAATTAAGAAGAAGAGAGAATACGGAACACACGGAAAGAACGGAAGGAACGGAAAACTTCTGAGGCTGTGTAGTGTTGTTTCCGTGTGTTTCGTTATTTCTGTTTGTTCCGTATTCTCTCTTCCTGCTTTTCCATCGCTTAATTCAATGCCATTGGGCTGAAGCCTGGAATGCGCCGCCGCGACAATCTGACTGAAGCCTTCGTGCAGCCGGGCATTGTGCCCGGTGCGGTGAAGTGGCTGAAGATTTCAATGCAACTCTGCTTCCGGCAACTTTCCCGCAAACACCTTCTGCCCGCCCAGCGACGTGTGAAAGCCGTAGCCGCTTAGTCCAAGCAACACGGAAATGGCAAAGAGCGAGCTGCCCGCGTACCAGTTCGACAGGTTCAGCGTCATCGGGTATTGAAAACACAGAGCGAAGAACAAAAAGTAACTCACGCCAGCCAGCAGTCCGAAACGCGAAACCGTGATGACGACCGCCGCCGCCTCAATCGAATAGAGCAAGCCTTGCGGCCACGAAGTCGTGAAAAACAGCAGCAGGAAGGCGTAAAACAGCAACCAGCTTGCCGCCGCCGCCAGCCATTCCCGGCGCACGGCCAGGTAAATCAGCAAGAGCATCAATAAACAGCCCAAACCGGTAAAAATCGCTTCGGGCAGGCTGAGCAGGAAATGCGCCAGCAGGTGGCGAGTTCTGCTAAGCGTCAGCGGATTCAGGTCGGTGCCCAGCCCAGGACCACGCCCAAGTCGCAAAGCTATCAATCGGCCAGTCCAGATAATCAACGGATGGCCGATCAGTCCGAGCATTCCGCCCAGCAGCACATCGCGCCCCACCATGGGGTCACGGAAATCACCCGCCAGCAATCGCGTCCACGAAATCAGCAGCTTCGGCCAATAGCGGCGCACGGCTGGTTCCAGCGCCAGATAACAAAGCCAGGAAAACATGGCGTAAAGCAGCGAAGCAGAGGTGGCATCAAACAGGATTCGGAATTCGCCGCTGTTCGGCACGTGATGGGCACTGAGCAATTTGCCGAAGAAGCCAAGCGCGAAAATCACCGCCGCCAGTTTGTTTGCGCCGCTGAGGTCGCCGCGTCTTTGCCGCAGGTTGCGCCGCGCCAGCAGTAATGCTCCGACAATCATTGCCGCAAAAAAGAATGTCATCAGGATGTTTCCGGCCTTTTGACCCGTGCTGATTACGGGAGCTTCCTGCCGACGCGCTTTGTCCCAGGGCGCGACAATGCGGAAATAAACCGGCTGGCCGCGCCAGGCTGCGGCTTCGATGCGAATTGAAACATCAGCGTGATCGGGATGTTGGCCTTGCCAGGCGATTTGCTGATCGGCGAAACCGGGGGGCGTCCATTGCGGACTGCTCGTCGTGAACTTCGTCAAATCCAGCCCGGCTTCGGTGAAGAGCGATTTCCAGTCTGGCTGTGCAACTGCGCTTTGAGTTGGAATCATCTGCGGCGGAACAGCCTGAAACTCCACCAGCCGCCCGCGCGGGTCAAGAATCATGCTGACCATGCCCGGTGCATCCATCGGCGGATCAGCCAGCGACACGTAACCGGAAAAGTAGCGCCAGCCAGTCAGGTAACGCGGGCTTTGGCGATACCAGAAATACAGCGTCAGCGGCTGGCCGGTTCTGGCGCGTTGCCAATATCCCGCCGGAGCCTGCGTCTGGAAGGAGTACTCCCAAAAGTTCTGATCCAACTCAAAGCCGTGCGCGGCGTCAACCGGCTCGGCGCTGTAGCCGAATTGGCGGCTCAAGGTTTGCGCGCGTTCGGCCAGCACTTCCGGCGATTTTTGCAGCGGCACATTTTCGTGCAGCAAAACGCGGTTTGCCGTCAGCAGCAAAAAAGCCAGCACTACCAGCGTCGTCAACAAACACGCAATGGCGACCGCCGGACGCAGGCTGCCCGTTTTGGGCGCCGCCGCGACCATCTCCGGCGATGGCGTTTCACCCGCTGCCAGTGCGGCTGCGAGTGGATCGTTGCCTGGCAATGCTGCCGCTGCCTGAATCGCCGAAGCCGGACGCCTGGACGGATCTTTGTCGAGACAGCGCAGAATCAGTTTTTCGATCTGCGGATCAATCTCTTTGATGTGCAGCGAAGGATTCGTCGGCGCGCTGCTTTCGTGCAGGCGGCGCAGTTCATCGAGTGATGACGCCTCAAAGACGCGCCTGCCTGTGAAGATTTCGTAAAGCACCAGGCCGAGCGCGTAAATATCGCTTCTGGTCGTCACCTCTTTGCCCGCGAGTTGTTCGGGAGCCATATAGGCCGGAGTCCCGGCCATCACTTCTCTGCCGCGAAACTGTTCAGCTAAACCTGACAACCCGAAATCAGTAAGGCGCACTTTGCCGCGCCCGTCAATCATCACGTTGGCCGGTTTCAGATCGCGGTGCAGAATGCCCGCCTCGTGCGCGGCGGCGAGGCCCGCGCAAAGCTGTTTGGCAATTTCGACGGCTTTGTCAGATGGCAGGCGTCCGATGCGGCGCAGCAGTGACGACAGGTCTTCGCCGTCAATGTATTCCATCGATAGAAAGTGCAGCGTGCCCCGGCTGGTTGAGACTTCGCCGATGTCGTGGACGCGGCAGATGTTGGCGTGCGTGATCTGACGCGCGACGCGGACTTCGCTGTGAAAGCGTGCCAGCATCGCCCGGTCCTGCGACATCGCTTCGGTCAGGAATTTCAGCGCGACCGACTGACCAAGTTTCAGATCGTCAGCGCGATAGACTTCACCCATGCCGCCTTTGCCGAGCAGCCCGACAATGCGATAGCGACCGGCGAGCAATGTGCCCGGCGCAAAACGCGCCTGCTCGAAAAAGCCTGCCGCATCGTGCGCCAGCAAACTGGCCGCGCCCTGAATCGCGCCTGCGATCATCCCGCCCGCGGCTGCCTGATAAACCAGCAGCGCTTCGACTTCCTGCCGCAAGGCCTCATCGCCGTGACAGGCCTGGGCCAGCCACGCTGCGCGCTGTGACGGCTCCAGCTCAATGGCGGATTGAAAAAGCTGCTCAACCATCTGCCAGCGTTCGGACGACAGCGGCTCAGGCGCGCCGATGCAGGTGGTGTAACTGCCCACCGTCGGGTTCGGCAGATGGCGCGTCGCCTGTTCATGAAAAACAGCCAGCGCCTCGATGCCGCGCCGTGCTGTCAGATCGGCGCAGCTCTGCTGTAAAAAGCTGTCGCGGTTCCCGGCTGCCAGACGGCTGACCGTGCCTGCCAGCGTTTTCAGTTGTTGCCAGTGTTCGGGTGTCATGAGGTTCTGTTTCATTCAGAGGATAACGAATCAGCGTACTGTTCCGCTCTTCGTGGTGGTCAGGGTTTCTGCATCTGCCTGCCCAGCCAGGCTTCGGCCAGGCGCATCTCCCTGCGCAGCGTCGCCACCGAAAGGCTCATCACTTCAGCCATCTCTTCCATGCTCAGGCCGCCAAAATAACGCAGTTCGATGATGCGGCTTTTGCGTTCGTCAAGCTTTGCCAGATCGCGCAAGGCATCGTCGAGCGCGATTACATCAGGCGCAGCGCGGCACGGCACCTTCATCGCTTCATCAAGTGGCAGCGCCGCTGCGCCCTGCCCGCGTTTGGCTGCGGCGCGGGTGCGGGCGTGATCCACCAGAATGCGGCGCATCAGGCAGGCCGCAACGCCCATAAAATGAGCGCGGCTTTGCCAGTCCTGCGGCTGTCCGATCAGTTGCAGCCAGGCTTCGTTGACCAGCGCCGTCGGCTGCAGGGTGTGATCGGGGCGTTCACGGCGCAGATAGCGCGCCGCCAGTCGCCGCAGTTCGTCATTGATCAGCGGAGTGAGCCGTGCGAGCGCCTGCTCGTCGCCATTGCGCCAGTCAAGCAGCAGCGCGGTGATGTCGTGCGGTTCAGGATGTGTCATCGCTGCTCCCGTCGAAACCTCAGTGTGTAAGAGATTCGCCGGAGAGCTTAGCCATCTGCCGCAGACCGAGTCAATCAGCCGACTGACCCGCGCCTGCGTTTGCCGGAACTGGCGTGTCAGCAGCATGCGCGATGAAGTCAGATAAAACGCCCCTGATCACCAGACGACGCGCACATCGCACGCCCCTGTCCGCTGATGATCTCATCTGACTCATGCGGAATCATGGTCGTCAATCGCTCACGGCAGAAAAAAATATCTTTAAATTGTGTGGAGAAGTTGCCGGTCAGAAAACCAGCGCCGTCGCCGTAGTCGCGAATTCATTCGATGCCGTCCTTGCGCGGCGGTCTTTCGCTGCTGGTTCATCTGGCACAGTCGTTGCAATTTCTGCGCGCGGGTAAATCGAGTCACAGTCAAGTCCTGAGTTTTCTGACAACTCATCGCCGGTTTGAGCGCAAATCGTCCGGCTGTCGTCACGACTGACACCAATGGTGACGCAGCACGGAGTCAGATGAGCGCTCAAAGCGGGACACTCAATACCTGCCTGGCCGGATCGCCCTGATCCGGCCAGGCAGACTTTGCCGACCGCATCAAATTTTCGGAACGGCGCAATCACCAGCCTGGCCAGTGAATCAGGCGCAGGGTTCAAGCTTTCGCGTCGGCTGTGCAAACGCGCCGACAAACGATGAAGGGAGACCGGAGAAAACGGAACAGATGGAAAGATGCCGGCCGACGAGGGGATGTGACCGTGTGTCTTGTCATTTCCGCTTGCGCCGTTTTCTCCGGCCTCCCTTTATTTTACGCCTGATGCCTGACTTCTCTTTTTAAGCCGGAGCTGAGGCAACACGATGGGAGCGCGGGCTGCCAGCCCGCCAGTCGCGGCGGCCTCAATCCGGCGGGCTGGCAGCCCGCGCCCCAATAGTTTTGCTTTATCGTTTGCCTGGAATCACAGGTGCTGCGCGAGCAGGTTCAGGAAGGTGCCGACATCGGTCACGACGCCGACGGTCTGCTGCGAGCCGCGATCTGAGAGTTTCGTCACGACTGCCGGGTTGATGTCCACACAGACCATCCGCACCCAGGACGGCGTCATATTGCCGACGCCGATTGAATGCAGCATGGTGGACAGGCAGATGACCATCCTGGCGCCGACGAGTTGCTGCGCGTATTCCTCCTGCGCCCTGAGCAGATTCATTTCAGTGTCGGGCAGCGGGCCGTCATCACGAATGGACCCGGCCAGCACGAACGGGACGTGGTGTTTCACCAGTTCGTACATCACGCCCGACCTGAGCGCGCCGGCGGCGACGGCGCCTTTGATTGAACCGTAACGGTTGATCGTATTGATCGCGCGCATGTGGTTTTTGTGGCCTTCTTCGAGCGGGTGGCCGTGTTCGAGGTCCACGCCGAGCGAGGTGCCGTAAAGCGCATGCTCGATGTCGTGAACCGCAATGGCATTGCCCGCGAGCAGCGCGCTGACGTAGCCCTTGCGAATCAGCTCGCAGAACGGCTGCGTGCCGCCTGTGTGAATGACGACCGGTCCGGCCACAAAAATGATGCGCCCGTGGTCAGCCCTGATCTGGCGCATCAGTTCGGCAATTTTGCGCACGGCGGTTTCGGCGCGGCGCTCCGATGAAATGTCATTCGCCATAAACGCGAAGCCGAGCCGGTCGCGTTCCTTGAATTCCGGCTGAATGCGAATGCCGTGTGTGCCGCAGACGATCATTTCATCTTTGTTCACGTCGCGCAGCTTGCGGCACTCGGCGCGGTTGCCGTCAATCACAATGACGCCGTCCATGCGCTGACCGGTCACTTCAAGCCAGTGGCCGGTGACGCGGACAAAGGTGCGGTGATTGGTCGTTGAATAAAAATCGTCAGGCACGACGCGGTCAGCTTCGGCGGGTTTGAGCTTCGCGTCGGCCAGCGAAGCTTCAGCACAACCCAGCTCGACCAGTTCTTCGAGCGTTTTTTTCAGCACCTCCGCAGACGGCGCGATGACGCGCAGCCGCAGGTGCGAAAACTCATCATTGGTGCGGCCAAGCTGAAACGACTGCACTTCATACTGCGCGCCGCACTGAATCACGCGATCCATAATCCGCGCCAGAATCTGCGAATCAACCAGGTGGCCTTCGGCTTCGACAATTTCGGAATACATGGTCAGTGGTCAGTGGTCAGTAGTCAGTGGTCAGTGGTCAGTAGTCCGTTGTCAGTTGTCCGTGATTTGAGCAGGACCGCGAATGTTAGCCGATGGCTGCTGTCAACTTACCAC